>SLNI01000022.1 GCA_007133115.1 Thioalkalivibrio sp.
GGAGTTGATGTTGCTGCGCCTTCTCGCCACATTCGCCGTATTGAACATCCTGCTGCTCGCGCTGGAGATCCCGCGGCACGCGGGCCTTGGGCCCAACTGGCTGGCCCTCGAAGCGCTGCTGCTCACCGGAATCTTCGCATTGCTGCCGCGTGGGCGCTCCAGCCAACTGCTGTCCTGGCTGGTCGGGGGAGCGACAGCGCTCCTGGTCCTGCTGGCACTGGCCGATGCGCTTGCGCTGGCAAGCCTGTCCCGGCGAGTGAACGTCTACCTCGACTATCCACTGGCGCGGTCGGTTTATCACATGGTCGCTGGCAGCGTGTCCGTGACCGGCGCCATCCTGGCCGGTGTAGCACTGGCTCTCCTGCTACTGGCGCTGGCCTACCTGCTCCATCGCCTGCTCGTGGCGACCTCCGGGCGCGGTGCGGCCGTGCGTCTCGTCGGGCTGGTCTTCATCGTAATCGGCGCATGGGGCATCACGGCCTTTCATGCCGGTCCGGCGCTGAACAATCTCCCGCGCGCCATCACTCCTGGCATCACCCTCGTATACGACCAGGTCCGCTTTGGCCGCAGCGCGCATTTCGAACAGAACGCCTTCGAAGAGACGCTGGCCAGGAATGCCTCGCCCGCAACGCCCGTTCGTCTGGAACGCCTGGCCGACACGGACGTGCTTCTCGGCTTTATCGAGTCCTACGGCGTCTCGGCACTCTTTGACGAACGCTACTCGCCGGTACTGGGCCCGACCCTGGACACGCTGGAGAAGCAGGTCGAGGCCGCCGGACTGCACATGGTGACGGGACTGCTGAACGCCCCGATGTTCGGGGGGCAGTCCTGGCTGGCCCACGCCACACTGCTGAGTGGCCTTCGGATTCCGAACCAGATGCGTTACGAGTTCCTTCTGGAAACCGAGCGCGACACGCTGGTCACGGACTTCAGGCACACCGGCCACCGCACGGTCGCGATCATGCCTGCACTGACCCTGCCCTGGCCCGAGGGTCGCTGGTACCGTTTCGACGAGATCCACGCGTTCCTTGACATCCCGTACGCGGGGCCGCCGTTCAACTGGGTCACGATGCCCGATCAGTACACGTGGTCCTTTTTCGAGCGCAATGTGCGCCAGGCCGGGGAGCGTCCTGTCTTCGCAAAACTGGCCCTGATCAGCAGCCACGCGCCCTGGGTTCCGATCCTGCCCGTTCTTGAAGACTGGGAGATGATTGGAGACGGTGCCATCTTCCGACAGTGGGAAGGCAGCGGCGAAGCTCCGGAGTCCCTCTGGAGGGATCCGGATCGCGTCCGAGAGCACTATGCGCGTTCGGTCGCCTATGCCGTAGAGACTGCCGGCGCCTTTGCCACGCGCCATGTCGACGAGCGCACCTTGCTGATCGTGCTCGGCGATCACCAGTCCGCCACGATCATCACCGGTCCCGACGCCAGCCCCGCCGTTCCGGTGCATGTGATCAGCGGCGATCCGTCACTCCTGCAACCGTTCAGAAACCGGGGGTTCGTTCCCGGTGCATGGCCGGCAGCCGAAACCACCGAGTTCGGCATGGATCAATTTCGCGATTGGTTGCACCACGATTTCGTCCGCGAGCCGCGAACGCTGTTCGATACCCACCTTCACTACAACCGGCCCCACGCCGATGCCTTTCCTCCCGAACAGGCTGCCGCGGCTCTGGCCCGGACCGGAATTGCACAAGCGGTCGTCTCGTCTCGGGATCCGGAGTTGCTCGATGCCCTGATGCAGGCGGCACCCGGACGCATCGTCCCGTTCCTCGACGTCTACGCGTCTCCCGCGCACAAGACCGGGTGGATGTTCGAGGCCGATCTTGTTGAGCGCGTCCGGGACGATCTGGATTTCGGGCTGACGTCCGGGGAATGGCAGGGCCTCGGGGAACTGCACCTGTTTGCGGGTGAGCGTCAGGCCGCAGTCTTCAAGGGATTGGTTGAGCTGGCCGTGGAACGGGATTTGCCCGTAATGATCCACGGCGATCCGGCGGTGATCGACCACGCCTTCGAACTGGAACCCGATCTGCGGATTCAGTGGGCCCACGCGGGAACTTTCCCCTATCCTGATTTGATCCGGGACTACCTCGTTCGCTACCCGCGTCTCTCCGTCGATCTTTCGATGCGCAGTCCACGTCTGAACCCACCCGAAGGTATGCCGCAGGAATGGCGCGATCTGCTCATCGAGCACGCCGACCGATTCCTGATCGGCGTCGACACCTTCAGTGTCGGGCGCTGGCAGGACCTGGAAGTCCACGCGTCGGAGATCCGTGCATGGCTCGACGATCTTCCCGACGATGTCGCGCGGCGCATCGCGTCGGAGAACGCCCGAAACCTTTTCCCCTAGCTGCGCAGCTCTGGACTCCGCTTCGCAGTAAGCGGCGAGAAAGTGCGTTCAACCTCGAGCTCGAGCGCGTCGTGCCATTCGACGATGGCATGCTGGTAATGCCGAATCAGATCCTCCTCCATCTCGACGCGCAGCTGCTGGAGCCGGGCCTCCCAGCCGGCGATCCGTTCATCGCGATGAAGGCGTTCGTCGATTTCGAGCAGCGCCCAGTCCGCCGTCACCCAGGTCGCGGTGGCAACCAGCACCACACAGCCGAGCGCCGCCGGCCCTGCGGCCGCACATCCAAGGCTTCCCGCCCCGGCGGCTCCGAGCTTGGCCACACCTTGCCCTGCGATCCGGGCCGAAGCCCGACTGCCAGCGAGCGCTGCCCCGCCCGCGCGAGTCCCGAGCCTCGCCATGCCCAGGGCGACCGCTCCCGAGGCGGCGGCACCCGCCGAACCCGCCGATACGCGGGCCAGAAACTCACTGCTTCCATGGCCGCCGAACTCACCTGCCAACGCGTCGAGTTGCAGCGCGAGGTCGGGAGCGCTGGGCCGGGTCGCCAGACGGGAACCCTGTGCAAGTTCGATCAACTCGGCAAGCCACGCCGCGCGCAACTCCCTTGCGTGCTCGACCAACTCGCCTTCCACCAGGCCTTCGACCCGCGCCAGCGACTCTGCCGGGTCATCCCCGCCAAACAGGATCGCGACCGTCCTGCTCGCGAGGTAATCGCCCTGACTGAGACCGGACTGTTCCAGCAGCAGCATGGACAAGCGCGCATATTCGCCCGGCATCGAGAAATACCAATCGGCGAGATCAGGCAAACGCGCGTGGACGGAGGCGAACACGGCATCCAGCTCCCCGGCTACCCGATCATGGACCCTGCGTTCGGCCTCGAACCGGCCCATGGTCGCCCGCGCTTGCGAACGCTCAGCCATCCGCTCGGCGGTTTTCCGATCCACAGAGAACAGGTCGCCTTCCAACACGACCCCGTACACGACCCGCTGCGGCAGAATCAGGCCGCGGATTACGGGGTCCAGCGCCACCACGGCGAGCAATGCCAGCCCCGCCAGAACCAGGAACCCTCTGGCGACGTTGCCGGCCCAACCTCCTTCCGAACCTGCCGTAGTCATGATCCTCAACTCGCTCCCGGATGCCATTCCCGCCAGTGAGCCAGCGTCAAAACGGCGGAACATACAACCAGGTAAGACCACACGGCCAGGGCATCCGTTGCAAGGAGAAGCGTCCAGGCGCCCAGAACCAGTACAACTTCCACAAGGCTCGATCCGGGGATTCCCGGAAGCCACTGCTGCCCGAGCCACCAGGCCAGGGCATCCTTGGCCGCCGCGATCTGCAGCAGCCCGGAAAGAAGCTGTGACTGAGCATCCTGCCGGCCCACCTCCGAAAGCATCGCCTGCGCCAGCGTGAGTCCGCCGAAATCAGGATACGACTGGAACAGCGCCGCGAAGGCGAGCGCCCCGAATAGCAGCACAAAATTGACCCTGAGCGCCGCCCGCAAGGCCAGCACCGGATGAAACCGCGCCACCGCGTGTCCATCCA
>SLNI01000054.1 GCA_007133115.1 Thioalkalivibrio sp.
CGCCGGCGTTCCCCCGCATCGCGCAGCAGGGTTTCCCGAGTTCGCCGGGCCTGTTCGGCGAACTGGTCCGCGAGCTGCTGCGCCCGCGCCAGAATCGCCTGCTCCAGTTCCATTACCTGATTCACGTCGTTTCCCCGGTGGATAGGCTGCCGGCCCCGAACAGTTTCTGCAGTCGCGCCGCCACGTCGCTGGTGAGCTTCGGCGGGAACGTCTCGAGGGGGGGCAGAGAAATCACGATGATGCGCCCGCCTTCACGGCGGAGCTGCGAAAGCATCGGTACGTCCCACTCCATGATCTCGTCGTCGACGATCACGAAAGCACTCTCCCGACCCCGGTGCAGATCGCGCAGCACGCGGTTCACCTGCGCGGCATCGGGATCAGCCACGATCTCGAATCCGATCAGCCGGAAGCCGTCGGCGAGACTGTGTCCGCCCATGAACAGCAGGCGGGTCACACGGCCCTGGGGTGCCTCCGCGGTCACGGCGGTGCGCCCTCAGATCCGGTTGAGCAGCAGGATGCTGACCACCAGGCCGTAGATGGCGATCCCCTCGGCAAGACCGATGTAGATCAGGCTGCGGCCCAGCATTTCCGGCTTCTCGGTAATCGCGGCGAGCGCGGCGGAACCGATCGGCCCCACGGCGATGCCGGCCCCGATGGTCGAAAGCGCGGTCGGGATCCCGACCCCGATGATGGCGAGACCGAGACCCACGCTGACTTCGACAGCGGCGCCCGTGACCGGGTCCGCCGCCATCGCGTCCCCGATGCCGAGCGCGAGCAGCCCGAACATTGCGCCGACGAAGACGGTCATCTGGACCGCCAGGGCGGGCTTGAACAGGGTCCGAAGACGCGGCGCCAGGGCGGGCCGAAATTCCAGATAGAAGCCGACGGCGATCAGGCCGACGATGGCGAAGGTCATGAGAGCAACGAGCCAGTGCATGATGGAACTCCCGGGTTGTTGGAACGGGTACGGGTTGAAGAAATACTCAGGCTGCCGGCGCCCGGCGCCGCAGCCGCAGCGGCGCGAATTCCCGGCCGTCGGCCGAGAAATAGCGCGAGAAGCCCTCGAAATACTGCAGGCGCATGACCTGGATGGTCACGATCACGCCTTCGAGCACGATCACGAAAATGTTTCCGAAGATCACCATCAGGACGTGTCCGACCGCGCCCATCATGCTGGCCAGCGTCAGGACGGCGATCATCAGCGCCACGTGGTTGATACTGAAGGCCGCGACCCGGAGGAACGAGAGGGTGTTCGAGAGATAGCCGAGCACGGTCTCCAGGGTCTCGATCAGAACCACCAGGATCTTTTCGCCAATGGGCGCCTGCATGTGGAACCAGTTGTAGCCAGCGAGGGCGGCGAGCGCGCCACCCGCCAGCAATGCCTGGATCAGACCGAACTGTCCGGTGGTGGCCAGGGATATGCCACCCCAGATCAGACCCAGGTAGAAGGTCAGGTTGACCACACCGTGCGGGCCGAACACGGCGGCCATGTGCGCGCGCACCGCGAATCGGTTGTAGATCGTCAGCACGCAGGCCAGCGTCAGGAACAGAACGCCCCAGCCCAGCGCGAGCTGGAGCATCAGGATGGGGTTGTACAGCGGCGACATCCAGACCGCGGGAATCAGCGTCTTGTAGCCGAACACGCTCCCGAACAGGAAGCCGAACAGGATCGAGGAGCCGCCAGCCAACAGGCCGAAAACGTAGAAGCGACCGAGTTTCCGGCGGAACACCCATGCGAGCACCGCCAGAACCGCGCCGTGTCCCACGTCACCGAACATGGTGCCGAACATCAGCAGAAACGTGATCGTGAACAGCAGCGTCGGATCGATCTCCCCGTACCGGGGAATGCCGTACTGCTTCACCAGCATCGCAAAGGGTGCCAGCAGGCGGCTCCGCACGGGTACGGAGGGAACCAGAGGCCGCTCTTCCTCGGAGGGCCGGCGGCTCTCCAGGCTGAACGGATGCGCCATCGAATCCGCAAGACGCTTCTCCAGCGCGGGCAATGCCCGGGCGGGCACCCAGCCCGCGATGGCGCTCAGGCTGCCGGAGCTGCGGATCGCCGGATCCAGGGCCACGAAGGGTTCGGCCAGTGTCAACACGGTCTCGGCCCGGGCCAGTTCATCACGAAACGCCAACGCACAGGAGGCCACAGCCTGTTGGAGCTCGGCCTGCTCCGCCTTGATGGTCTCGCGCCGCTCGTCCAATTCCGCCTGAATCGCCCCGGGGGAATCGTCGAGTCCCTGCGGCAGGGGGATGGCGTGAAAACCGGCCGCGGAGAGCACCGAACCGAGCTCTGCCTCCCGCGTCCCCGCCGGGCCGACAATCACCACGTGGGCGACACCCTCACGTTCCATGTACGGGAACAGCAGGTGGCCCGCGAGACCCAGCGCGCCCTCGAGGCGCCGGACATTCTCGCTGGGCACGACGCCCACGTAGAAATCGAGGAAACGTTTCTCGCCCCGCAGCGCGCCGAGGTCGACGTTGAGCTCGGCAAAGTTGGCCAGAGCCGCCTGCTGCTCTTCGAGCAGCCGCATGCGCTCGTCCAGTTCCCGCCCTGCCTCCTGGTGCCGCAGGCAACTCTCCCAGGCCTCGCCCAGCCAGGCATTGACCTCGGTCAGTTCGTCCAGGCCCACCACGCGGATCTCGCTCAGGTCCGCTTCCGGCCCCTCGATGACCTGGCGGATCTTGTCCAGGCGCGACCGTGCCTTCTGGAATTCCTTCTGGTAACGGCAGTCCAGCAAGGGCGCCAACTGCTGCTCCTCCGGCTGCCGGGGATCGGGATGGAAGCTCTCGGTTTCCGCCAGTGCAAGCGAGATCTGCGGAAGATCCTCGCGCATGGAAAGAATCCGGACATGCTTCATCGGCTGGGGCGTCAGCATCGGAGACTCCCGCTACGCTCGCGGACCCGCGCGTTCATGCCGCGTCCTGCCAGCGATGGACGCAGATCGCCGGGCGCAGGCCAACAGCGAGTTCGACGTAGGGTTCGGGCAGATTCAGCAACCGTCCCTGGATCAGGCTGAACAGCGCGCGCAGATTTTCCTCGCGCAGGATCAGGTAAGCGAGCGCGCGGGCCACGCCCGAGTTCCCGTGGCGGAGCACGTCGGTCGCGATGCCGTTGCTGAACTGCGCCACCCGCCGCTGGGTTTCCATCAGGTTGCCGGCATCGGTGAGCAGTTCCCGCAACGGATCCGGCAACGCGGCAATCACTTTCGCCTGATCATCCAGCGCGACCAGGTCGAGCAGCCGCTGCCGGTGCATCAGGTACGGCGAGGGAACGAGTTGGTAGAACGTCTCCGAAGCCGAGAGCTGGTAGGCAAAGCGGAAGCGGAGGAGCCAGAGGATATCGGCGCGATCGACGAGGCTGCCGACCAGCCTGCGCATCTGCTGATGCGCCGAGTGACCGCCGAGCCGGCTCACGCGCCGCGCGAGTTCGGCGTAGTAGCGCTGGTCGATCGCGGCCTCGAGCGCAAACGCCTCCTGACGCTTTTCGTAGACTTCCCGAGCCTGGCGCGCCAGCAGGCTGAGCGGACCGGATTCCAGGCAGCGCAGCAACTCGACGGCGCTCTCGGTGCGAAACAGGTCCTCGTTGGACAGACGAACTTCGGGCGGCAGATCGTAGAGGTTCTCACGGATCTCCTGCGCGTCGACGTTGCGGATCTTGCCGCGCAACAGGGTCTTCAGGTTGAACAGTGCGTACTTGCGCGCCCAGGCCAGAACCAGACCCCGCTCCTCCGCAGCCATCGGGCGGATCAGGATCTGAAGTTCGGAGAGCAGCAACTGGATCAGCGCCTGTTCCACGGCCCGGCTCTTGACATGCACGGTGACCGCTTCCTCCAGGATCGAACCCAGATGGAATTTCTGGCCGAGTTCCTGCAGGTTGA
>SLNI01000153.1 GCA_007133115.1 Thioalkalivibrio sp.
AGCGAGGCGATCGAGATAGGGCCTGACCTGAGCGTGGATCGCCAGCAGTGCACCGCCGCCCGAGCCCGGGTCACCCTCGACCGGCGCGCGCACGGTATCGAGTTCGGCCCAACGGCGCGCGAGATAGGCGAACCACAGGGGAGCGGCGGCCTCCTCGGGGAGCTCCAGACACCGGAGGTACCGGCGCAGGCAACTCGACCCGAGTTTTCCCGGCGCGCGGGCCGAGCTCAGCAGGTAAGCCAGGTCGCCCAGCGCGATACCATCGAAGGTGGACGAGCCCCAGTCGAGCACCCGGAAATCACTACCGTTGGCCCGAGTCATCCGGGTGTTGTAGATCCCCAGATCGCCGTGTTCGAACACCGTGGGCAGCGTGGGCTGTGCTTCCAGCCAGGCTAGTGCCTGCCCTGCGTCGGCCTGCATCGTCGGTGGCAGGATGCCGCGCTCGATCAGCCTGCGTAGTGGAGCGCGGTGCAGGCGCTCGACGGCGGTACGACCGTCCTCCCGCCGGGTACGGCGTGCGGCGGTGGCCAGCCATTCCGTCATCGCCCGACAGAATCGGCGGCGGCTCTGTACACGCCAGCGCAGCCCGAAGAACGCGAAGGTTGGCACATAGTCGTAGGCTAGGGCGGCACGGCCGTTGATGTGTGCCGAGGCGGTCGGCCGGATGACCCTTGCGGCGAGTTCCGGCCCCAGCGATTTTTCGATGAACTGGAGTTTCCGCGCCTCCAGCGGCAGGTGATCGGCCTCCGGGTAGCGGGCGAGCTTGATCAGCCGTTGCAGGTTGCCGGAGCGGTCCATCCGGAAAGCGAGGATCGGGTTGCCTGGGCCGAGCCGGCCGGAGACCGGAACCCAGCCCATCGGATCAAATCCGGGGCTGTCGGGCTCGCGGCCGGCCGCTGACACCAGCGCGGCATCGGCGGCTTCGAGCAGGCTCGTCGGACTAGCCGCTCCTTCGGGATCCCGCCGATAGAGCGCGATCCCGTGGCCGGGCAGCTTCCACGCGGCAATCGCCGGGTGAAGCTGCGCGAGCAGGCCGAGCCAGGAACGCATCGGCAACAGGCGCAGACCGCGGACTGCCGCCCTCCAGCCGGCCGCATGCTCCGGGATCAGGACGCGGAAATCCGGCCACGATGGGAAGGCGCGCCAGCGCCCGATCCGTTTCAGGCCTTCGACCGGGGGAGAGCGGGTGTTCTGGGTGTCGGGCCTCAGATGACACAGGGTTCCACCGGGATACAGGTGGCGTGCGGCGGCCAGTGAGTCTGAGAATACCAGGTCGTAAAGACCCTCCGGCCGGGCCAACCGGCGCACAGTGCCATTGGAACTGACCCCGGACGTCGGCTGCGTGGTGAACCGCGGATCGGTTTCCGCGCCGACGGTATGCACCTCGCCGAGCTCGCCGGTCAGGTGCTGGAGGAACCGGATCTCTCCGGCATCGATGACCAGAGTGCGCGTATCCGGCCGCAACGGCAGCAGGAGCTTGAAATCGGCCAGTCGGTAGTCGTTCGGGTCGACAGTCATCAGGATATCCGGGTCGGGGTCCGCCGGCGAAGGACTGCGAGTCGCCCAGCCATCGGAGCGAGGCGGCTGCGCAGGAAAGTCTTTTCGGTATCGGTGAGCTGCAGAAACCAAAGGAGCGCCGACTGTACCGTGACGTAGGCCAGCCCGCTGGCCAGCACCACCGCAAGGCTGCCAAGGCGGTCGTCGGCGACCGAGGTCACCCAGGGCATGAGCAGCAGCAAGAGAGCGAAACCGGTGACATAGGGCAACAGCCCCGGCAGCAGCACGCGGCGCAGAAACACCTGCTGGCGGACCCCCAGAAAACGGTTGGTGTAGACGAAGTAGAGCAGCGCGCTGACGATCATCGCGCTGGCCACGGCCGCGACAATAACCCGGATCTCAACTCCGAACAGGCCGAAACCGGCCCCCACCAGAACGACGACAAGCAGCAGCTGGCTGACCGGGTACAGGAGTTCGTGGATCGGCCGTGCCATGCCGCGGTATACGTTCGTCGCAGCCCCGGTGACGACGTTCAGTTGGAACGGCAGTGTGAAGCAGGCCAGGATCAGGGGCGCCAGGGCGAAGTCCGGGTTCGGGCCCAGCCACGCGGTGATCAGAGGGGCCGCGAAGGCCGCCATGAATCCCATCATGAAGCCGGTCAGCAGGTTGATATGACGTGCGCCGCCGATATAGAGGCCGGTGAACTCCTGGTGTTGGCCCTGCACGTGCATCTGGGTGGCGGCGGGCAGGTAGGCGGCATTGATCGAAGAGGGGATCGATGTCGCCATGACTGGAAACTTCTGCGCGACGTCGAACAATCCGACCGCCTGCACGTTGATGAAGAGCCCGGCAATCAGCTTTTCGACCGAACGCAGGAACATGCCGAGAAGCCCGGAGAGCTGCAGGATGCCGCCGAAGCCGATGTAAAGGCGCAGGTGTTCGCGGTTGAAGCGCAGGGGCGAGAGGCGCAGTCCCGGTAGGTTGCGAAAACACATCCAGACGCTCAGCGAGATCGACAGCGCGTAACGTAGCGCGAAGGCGTACAGCAGGCCGAGGACGCCAAGCCCCATCAGCAGAAAAGTCACCACCAGAAGGGTCTCGAGCAGGAAACTCGCGATCCAGATCCGGTTCTGCAGCACTATCTTCTGCAGCCCGGTAAGCACGTAGACGAAGGCGCCGAGGCTCAGGTCCAGCATGAACACCGCCACTGTGCCGAAGAGCAGCAGGAAGGCGGTCGGTTGCAGGTGCTCGGGCACCGAAAACCAGGCCAGCAGGGTGGGCAGAACGAACCACAGCGCGATCAACGTCGCCGTGGCGAAGATACTGACCAGTACCAGTCCGGTCGACAGCAGGTCGCCGATCCGATCCGTCTCGCCGGAGGAGTGGTATTGGGCCACGTAACGAACGTAGACATTGGAGACGCCGAACGCGCCCATGCCGAGATAGGCGATCAGGATGAAGGCCAGGGCCCAGAGCCCGTATTCTTCCAGCGTGATGTACGCGAGGATGATCGGGGGCAGGGAGAAGCGCGTGGCCAGGTAAAGAATCTTGGCCCCAACGGAACTGACGACGTTCCGGCTGAGGCGGGCATTCGTCTCCTCACGGTCCATGCCAGCGTCGGCACCGGGTGCGGCCTCAAGGGGGCGGCTCATGCCAGCACCCTGCGGAAACCGTGAGGTGCGGAAACGGGCCTTGCCGCCTGCTCGGGGGCCATTGCGAAACTCCGGTTGGAACGCAGGTAACCCTCGGCCCAGCCGGTGATCAGGAACAGTAAGGGTACGGCCTGCAGCCCGAGGTAGACCGTTGCCACCGAAATGATGAACACCACGTACACGCTGGCGAGCGTGAAGGCCAGCGAACTGCCCGCAGGGTCTGCCAGGGGCTCGCTTAGCCCACGGCGCAGCAATCGGAACAGCATGCTGCCGATAATGGCCAGGAAGAACCCGAGCCCGAGCATGCCGTGCATCAGGAGCAGCAGCAGGTAGTAGTTGTCGATCGACTCCATTCCCGGCACCTTCGGCCAGGTCGTCAGTCCCCAGCCGAACCAGAACTGCTCCCTCGAAATCGCACCGTACTCGGTCAACAATTCCCACCGGTAGGCGGCGGTCTCCTGCGCAACGGTCAACGCGCCGGCGCGGCCGACGGAGACATAGTCGTAGAACCACATCCCGCCGGGAATGCCGATCAGCAGGCCGCCGGCGACGATCCCGGCAATCGCGAGGCCACGTTGCGGGGAGCGGCCGATCAGCACCACCAGCGCAGCGAGGATCGCCCCGATCCAGGGGCCACGGACCATGGTCATGATCACGCCGGCCACCAGGACCAGTGTGATCAGGCGTGCCTGGCTGAT
>SLNI01000023.1 GCA_007133115.1 Thioalkalivibrio sp.
ATTCTCGTGCAGGGGGAGCAGATGCACCTCTCAAACCCCGGCGTCGCTGCAAAAATCCGAGCCGTTCTGCTCGCCGGAATCCGTGCAGCCGTGCTCTGGCGGCAGGCCGGTGGGTCGCGCTGGAAGCTGCTGTTCGGCCGTACCCGGCTGGTTGCCGAATCACGCGACCTGCTGCATCGTCTCAACACCTGACTACGGAACCCAGATCATGACCGCACCCACCGACACGTTCACGCAATCCCTCAAGGCTGGCGGCCGCGAATGTGGCATCGTTCCGATCACCGGAGATTCCCGCGCCACGACCCTGCCCTACTCGCTGAAGATCCTGCTCGAGAACCTGTTGCGCTTCGAGGATGAGCGCACGGTGCGGCGCGCCGACATCGAGGCGCTGCTGGACTGGGATCCCCAGGCCGAACCCTCGCAGGAGATCGCGTTCCGGCCGGCACGTGTGCTGCTGCAGGACTTCACCGGCGTGCCCGCCGTGGTCGACCTGGCTGCGATGCGCGACGCGATGGTCGCGCTCGGTGGCGATCCGCAGAAGATCAACCCGCTACAGCCCGCGGAACTGGTGATCGATCACTCGGTCCAGGTCGATTCCTATGGCAGCTCGAACGCGGTAAACCTCAATGCGGAACTGGAATACTCACGCAACCGGGAGCGATACAGTTTTCTGAAATGGGGCCAACAGGCGTTCGAGACCTTCAAGGTGGTGCCGCCGGACACCGGAATCGTGCACCAGGTGAATCTGGAATTCCTCGCCCGCACCGTGTTCATCGAGGAAGCTGCGGACGGCAGTTGCCGGGCCTACCCCGATACCCTGGTGGGGACCGACTCGCATACGACCATGATCAATGGCCTGGGCGTACTGGGCTGGGGGGTCGGGGGTATCGAAGCCGAAGCGGCGATGCTGGGGCAACCCATCTCGATGCTGATCCCGCAGGTCGTCGGCTTCCGGCTGACCGGCAAGCTGTCGGAGGGCGCTACCGCCACCGATCTGGTTCTGGTGATCGTCGAGTTGCTGCGCAAGCACGGCGTGGTCGGCAAATTCGTCGAGTTCTTCGGTTCCGGCCTCGCCGACCTGCCGTTGGCCGATCGCGCAACGATCGCCAACATGGCCCCGGAATACGGTGCAACCTGCGGTATCTTCCCGATCGACGACGAGACGCTCGAATACCTGCGCCTGACGGGTCGTGATGCCGCTCAGGTGGAGATGGTCGAGGCCTATGCCCGGGCACAGGGCCTCTGGCGCGAGGATGATGCGCCGCAGGCCCGGTACACCGACGTCCTGGAACTCGATCTCTCGTCCGTGGAACCGAGCCTGGCCGGCCCCCGCCGTCCGCAGGATCGTCTGCTTCTGAGCGAAGCAGGCACCCGGGTTCGGGAGCTGATCGAAACCGTGCTGATGGACCGTGCCCGCGCGATGGCTCCGCCCCTGGAAACCCAACGTTTCGAAGCGGAGGGCGGGCATACCGCGGTCGGCGTGGAACACCAGGCCGAGGCGCCCCCACCGCGTAGCATGGTGAAGATGAACGGTGCCGAATTCGCACTCGATCACGGCCATATCGTGATCGCGGCGATTACTTCCTGCACCAACACATCCAACCCCTCGGTGATGCTCGCCGCCGGCCTGGTGGCGCGCAAGGCGCGCGAACGCGGCCTGAAAGTCCCCCCCTGGGTGAAAACTTCCCTGGCGCCGGGATCCAAGGTGGTCACCGAGTACCTTCAGCAGGCCGGACTTCTGGATGATCTGGAGGCCATGGGCTTCCACGTCGTCGGTTACGGCTGCACCACCTGCATCGGCAATTCGGGTCCCCTGCCCGAACCCGTCAGCCAGGCGGTATTGAAGGACGACCTGATCGTCAGCTCGGTACTCTCCGGCAACCGCAACTTCGAGGGCCGCATCCATTCGGAGGTGCGCATGAATTTCCTCGCGTCGCCGCCGCTCGTGGTTGCCTACGCGCTGGCGGGTACGATGACCCGGGATCTGCTCAAGGAACCCATTGGAGAGGACGCCTCCGGGCAGCCGGTCTACCTGAAGGACATCTGGCCCACGAATGCCGAAATCCAGGCGGTCGTCACCAGCAGTGTCACCTCCAGGAGCTTCACGACCACGTACGAGGACGTCTATCGCGGCGAGGATCGCTGGGTTCGCCTGACCGCGCCGGAAGGCGACCGTTTCGCCTGGAAGGAGGATTCGACCTACGTGCGCAACCCGCCGTATTTCGAGGGCATGACCATGGAGCCGGCCGCACTGACCGAGATCCGGGGTGCGCGTGTGCTGGCTCTGCTCGGCGACTCCGTCACCACCGACCACATCTCCCCGGCCGGAGCCATTCGCGCCGACAGCCCCGCCGGCCGCTACCTGGCCAGCAAGGGCGTACAGCCCGCGGACTTCAATTCCTATGGTTCACGCCGTGGCAACCACGAGGTGATGATGCGCGGCACCTTTGCCAACGTGCGCCTGCGCAACCAGTTGGCCCCGGGTACCGAAGGCGGCGTCACCCTGCACCTTCCGGACGGCGAGGCCATGTCGATTTATGACGCGTCCATGCGTTATCAGCAGGAAGACACTCCGCTGATCGTGATCGGTGGCAAGGAATACGGCACCGGTTCTTCACGAGACTGGGCCGCCAAGGGCACGCTGCTGCTCGGTGTGAAGGCCGTTATCGTGGAGAGCTACGAGCGCATTCACCGATCCAATCTGGTCGGGATGGGGGTACTGCCGCTGCAGTTCCTGCCGGGCGAGAGTGCGGCCTCCCTGGGTCTGACCGGCCGCGAGGTGTTCAGCATCGAGGGCCTCGATGGCGGCCAGGCTTCGGAGGTCACCGTGCGTGCCCAGCGCGAGGACGGTTCGGAGTTTCGCTTCCAGGCAAGCGTGCGCATCGATACCCCGCAGGAGATCGACTACTTCCGCCACGGCGGCATCCTGCCCTACGTGCTTCGCCAGCTCGCCGCCTGAATCCCGGCCCGCGCGCCCGCGAAGGGCACCCCCCTCAGCGCGGGCCGGTAAGTCTTGCGGGATCCAGAAGGTGGGCAAGACGCTGCCGGTCGATCCCCGTTTCCTCGGCGGCCACGTCCAGGATAGGGCGACCGGACGCATAGGCGATCTTGGCAATCCGGGCTCCGGCCTCGTAGCCGATTTCGGCATTCAACGCGGTGACCAGTATCGGGTTGCGGCCCAGGGTCTCCGTGATCGGTTCGTGGTTGACCTCGAAACGGGCGATGGCCTTGTCCGCGAGATGCTCCATCGCGTCGCTGAGCAGCTGAATCTGCGTGAGGAGATTGTCTGCGATCAATGGCAGCATCACGTTCAACTGGAAGTTTCCCGACTGTGCCGCCAGGCTCACGGCAGCATCCAGCCCGGTGACCTGCACGCAGGCCATCATCACGGCCTCGGGAATCACGGGGTTGACCTTGCCAGGCATGATCGAGCTCCCTGGCTGCAGCGCAGGCAAGGAAATCTCCCCCAACCCGGCCAGCGGGCCGGAATTCATCCAGCGCAGGTCATTGGCGATCTTCAGGAGCGCCGTCGCCAGCGCGCGCAGTTGCCCGGACAGTTCGGCTGCCGTTTCCTGGCTGGAGAGTGCGGCAAAACCGTTGGCTTGCCGGGTGAACGGCAGTTCCAGACGTTCGGAGAGGCGCCTGGCGACGCGCTCCCCGAATGTCTCCGGCGTGTTGATTCCGGTACCGACCGCAGTCGCTCCGATGGCCAGTTTGCCCAGACGCCGCCCGGTGTCCCCGAGGCGGGCCTCGGCCAGTTCCAGCTGCGTGCGCCAACCCGACAGCTCCTGACCCATGCGCAGGGGCATGGCATCCATCAGGTGGGTCCG
>SLNI01000171.1 GCA_007133115.1 Thioalkalivibrio sp.
GGTTGCCGCTGGGCCTGCATCGCCCGGTCAAACCTGTTCTCGAAGAAGTCGAACCCGCCCGCGAGCGCAAGAATGGCTCCGTCATCGGGCGATTGCACGACCAGCGCGCCCGCCGCCTCAGGGCGTTGTGCCAGCCGCCAGGCGCCCTCGCCGAGCGACTGGATGCGGACGACATCCCCACGCTGCAGCGAGTTTACGACCGTGTTCCGCTCCTGCCTGGCGAGGGTCAGGGCCTCGGCGTCCAATTCGATCCCGCCGAAGGCCTCTGTGTCCAGCAGGACGCGGTTGTCGGAGACCTCGAGGACCACGGCCGGATGCAGCATCCTTCCGCTGACGCCGATGTTGCGAAGCGCCAATACCCGGGGTTCCGCATCGGCCACTGTCGCTTCGTCGAGGCGCTCCTCCGGGCCGCGATAGCCATGCCGGCGGTCGTAGGCGATGAGTCCCTCGCGTAGCGCCACGTTCGCGGCGTCCTGCAGCAGGGCCTCGATGGTCGTGTAGATCCGGATGCCTTGGGTATATGCGGCCTCGCCCCAGAGGTTCAGCGCAATTTGCCGCGCGGCCTCGGAGACCCAGTGTGCCTCGGCCTCGGGTGGGGTGGTGTGCAGCTTCGAGATCACCGGCCGAGCCACGGCCGCGGCATGTTCCTCCGCGGAGATGAAGCCCAGATCGAGCATGCGGCGCAGCACGTAGTTGCGCCGGTCCTGTGCCCTCTCGGGGCTGGTCACCGGGTTCGTGGTCGACGGGGCCTTGGGCAGCCCCGCGATGATCGCAATCTGGTCGAGCTCGAGTTCGTCCAGTCCGCGGCCAAAGTAGACCCTTGCCGCTGCCGCCACGCCATAGGCCCGTTGCCCGAGGAAGATCTTGTTCAGGTAGAGTTCCAGGATCTCGTCTTTTGAGAGTGTGCGCTCGATTTCGATCGCCAACAGGATCTCGCGGATCTTGCGTTCATAGGTCCGCTCGCGAGTGAGGAAGAAGTTTCGCGCCAGCTGCATGGTGATGGTGCTGCCGCCCTGTGTCCGCTCGCCCGTGGCGAAAAGATTGATTCCGGCGCGGACGAGCCCGATGGGGTCGACCCCGCGGTGGCGATAGAAACGTTCGTCTTCAGCGGCCAGAAAAGCCTCGATCAGCTGCGGAGGCATGTCCGTCAGGGCCAAGGGCTCGCGGCGTTGTTCGGCAAACTCGCCGATCAGCAGCCCGTCTGCGGTGTACACCCGCATCGGTGTCTGCAGCTGCACGTCGCGCAACGAATCGGCGGCGGGAAGCGTCGGGGAGTAGTATAAGTAAAGCCCGAGAAACAGGGCTGCTGCAGCCATCGCGCCGGCGAAGGCGAGGGCTATCAGGGACAGCAGGACTCTGGCGAGGACCTTCATGGTTTCGGGTTGGTTCCCAAGGGGTTGAATATTTCATTAGAAAAGGCGCTTGCAGTCACCTTTTGAAGCGGCCTATTATCTTCTGTGAAGAATGGTGAATGCTGGTGTAGTATAAGGGTTAGGGGCGGAAACATCAGGGGGACTGCGTGCTGGGTCTGGGCAAAAAGAGCCGCGCACTGCTGGGGGTCGATTTCAGCACGACCTCCGTCAAGGTGCTCGAGTTGAGCCGCAGCGGCAGCGGATACGCACTCGAGTCGTTTGCAGTCGAGCCCCTGCCCGATGGGGCGGTCGTTGACAAGGAGCTTCGCGACGCCGGAGCTCTGGGCGCAGCCCTTTCGCGCGCGGTCAAACGATCGGGTACCCACCTTAAGCAATGTGCGATGGCGGTCCCGTCATCGACCATCATTGCCCGCAACCTCCGGTTGTCCAGCAAGCTCTCCGAAGCCGAACTCGAAGGCCAGATCAAGGTCGAGGCGGATCAGTTCATTCCGTACAATCTCGAGGACGTGAGCCTCGACTTTCAGGTCCTGGGCGACAACGACACCAACCCGGGAATGCTCGATGTGCTCGTGGTGGCCTCGCGCCGAGAACACATCGACTCCCGAGTCGCCATCGCCGAAGCCGCGGGGCTGGGTCTGGAGGTGGTCGATGTCGAGGCCTACGCGGTTGAACGCACCACGACCCTGATGCTCGAACAGATTGATGACCGCATGCGCCGGCCCGTGGTGGCGGTGGTCGACGTGGGCGCCACGGCGACCACCGTGTACGTGCTCAGCCAGGGGCAGGGCGTGATCTACACGCGCGAACTGGATTTCGGGGGGCGTGTGCTGACCGAGGAAATCATGCGCCGGTACGATCTCGACTGGGCCGAGGCGGGGCGCCAGAAGGTACAGGGCGGACTGCCCGCGGACTACCCGGCGACCGTGCTCGAGCCGTTCAAGCAGAACATGGTGGATCAGGTCCAGCGGCTTCTGCAGTACTTCTATGCAACGCGGCCGCAGGCCAACATCGACATGCTCTTTCTGGGCGGGGGATGCGCTTCCGTACGTGGCGTGGATCGGATGCTGCAGGACGCAGCCGGTACACCGGTTGTCATCGCCGATCCCTTCAAGGGCATGTCCATCGGAAAGCGTATCAATCAGGAGCGTTTCCTGAACGACGTTCCGGCGACCCTGCCAGCCGTGGGGCTGGCGCTGCGAGGCTTCGTGGGATGATCCAGATCAACCTGTTGCCCTGGCGCGACCGGCGTCGCGAAGATCGGCAGAAACAGTTTTTCGCCGTCCTCGTTGGTGCGGTGGTGGTTGGAGGCTTGCTGGTGCTCGCGGCCTATGCGTTTATGAACGCGCAGATCGAGAACCAGAATGCGCGCAACCAGATGCTCCAGTCCGAGATCCGGATCCTGGACCGGCAGATCGCAAGAATCCGTGAATTGGATGAGCAGCGGCAGATGCTGAATGACCGCATCGAGGTGATCCAGACCCTGCAGGCGAGCCGGCCGGAGGCGGTGCACCTGTTCGACCAGCTCGTGCTCTCGTTGCCGCCCGGCATGTACTTCCGCGAACTTCGGCGCGAGGGTGATCGCCTGCGCCTCGTGGGTCGCGCGGAATCCAACGCGCGGATCTCCGCGCTGATGCGCCGCGTGGACGCTTCACCGTGGCTGAGCGACTCGACGCTGCAGATCATCGAGACGCGTCAGGATGGCGCGTTGCAGGTCCGTGATTTCCGGGTCGAGGCGCGTCAGGTGCGGCCTGTGGCTGCGTCTGCAGAGGAGGAGGGTTCCTGATGGACCTCAAATCGATCAACGAGATCAACCTCCAGAATATCGGTGAGGCCCCGGCTGCCATCAAGGCGGTCATCGCCCTTCTGATCGTCGTGGTGATCGCCGGTGCAGGATACTGGTTCCTGGTCAAGGACCAGATCGAGCAGCTCGATCGTGTCGAACGTCAGGAACAGCAGCTGCGCGCGGACTTCGAGCTGAAGCAGAAGCGGGCGGCCAGCCTTCCAGCGTACGAAGCGCAATTTGAGGAAATGCAGCGGATGTTCGCGTCGCTGCTGCAACTCCTTCCCAGCACCGCCGAGATTCCGAGCCTGCTGGTGGATATCTCCCAGGCCGCGCTTTCCGCCGGACTCGAAATCGAGCTGTTCCAGCCTCGCGGCGAAGTTCGCGAGACGTTCTACGCCCGTGTTCCGATTCAACTACGCCTGCGCGGGGACTACGAACAGCTTGCGGAATTCGTGAGTTCCATTTCAGGGATGCCGCGGATTGTCACCGTGCACGACCTGTTCATTCGGCCGGGAAGTTCCGACAGCGATCTTCTGATGGATGCGGAAGTCCGCACCTACCGTTACCTGGAGGAAGGCTGATGTCCGCGCACGTCACCTGGGGTTCGCGGATCGGGCTCGCGGTGTTGGCCGTTGGTCTGCTGGCGGGATGCGACACGGACAA
>SLNI01000116.1 GCA_007133115.1 Thioalkalivibrio sp.
AGGGTGGCGGCCCCAATCGGATCGGCCTGCTCGATGGCGGCTTCGCGCTCCCGGGCATGATTGTCCAGCATCACCTGCCGCGTTTTAAGGTCGGAAAGGTGCTGGATCTGCTCTGCGATTTCCGGGGGGCCAATCTGGGTGATTGCGACGTCGGTCTTGCGCTCGAAACCGATGGCCCAGCTCACCACGGTCGTGATGACCACTGCGGCCAGGATGCCCGGGATCTTGGGCGCAATGCGCTTCATGCCCACCATCAGCAGGATGGCGCCGAGCCCGAATGCCAGCGTGGGCCAATGCAGGCGCGTCAGTTCGGTGAACACACCCCAGAGCCCGACCATGAAATGTCCGCTCGTGTCGATGGGGACACCCAGCAGCTTGTTCAACTGCG
The DNA here is from genome assembly GCA_007133115.1 of Thioalkalivibrio sp. Classification (GTDB taxonomy): domain Bacteria; phylum Pseudomonadota; class Gammaproteobacteria; order Ectothiorhodospirales; family Ectothiorhodospiraceae; genus Thioalkalivibrio. The sequence goes on from SLNI01000116.1 coordinate 389, forward strand.
ACAGGCCAATGATCAATGCCGCGGCGTTGGTGAACCCGACGATCACGGGGTGGGAGATGAAGCTGACCAACGCCCCCATTTTCAGCACCCCGAGGGCCAGCTGAATAATGCCGACCAGGAACGCCAGCGCGATCGCGAGGATGATGAACTCGCCGGATCCCGGACTCGCGAGGGGAATGAGTGCGGTGGCTGTCAGCAGTGACACCACGGCCACGGGTCCGGTGGCGAGTTGGTTGGAGGAGCCCCACAACGCGGCGATGACCACGGGCAGCAGCGACGCGTAGAGTCCGTATACGGGCGGCAAACCGGCCAGTTGAGCGTAGGCCATCGACTGGGGTACCAGCACCAGGGCGACCGCGATGCCGGCGGAGAGATCCGCCTTGAGGATTTCGCGGTTCGGTCGTTGCCAGCGCATGAACGGAAACAGGCGGAGCAGTATCGGGTTCATCGGTGACTTTTTCCAGGCTGGGCGTCCCGGGGGACGGTTGCGCGTCGAAGTCCGAGCGGTTGGAGAGGCCGCTACAGGGCATCGGCGATCACCTGTCGCGATCGCCGGACCCATAAACCACGGTCAATAAAACCTTTCAATTATATTCAATAAGCCTCTTGTGGCGCCAATGGAAAATGGCAATGTGCGAAATAGACGAAAATCTATGGCAACCACGATGGCGATGAGTTGTCAGGCTGCCTCGGCTTCCCGGACAATAGCGCGTGTGGGAGAAGTGGCAGAGCGGTTGAATGCACCGGTCTTGAAAACCGGCGTCCCCTCACGGGGACCGTGGGTTCGAATCCCACCTTCTCCGCCAGTATTGCCGTTGTGGCGGGGAGTTTGTGTAAATGCGGCTCAGGCACTGGATTCGAACCCACGGTCATGGACACGCGGGGTTCGACGAGCCGCCGCAGGCGGCGAAGAACGTCGCCGAAGGCGACGGCCCGGAGGGCGAGGGCGCAGCCCGAGTCATCCCACCTTCTCCGCCAGTCTCTGTCGGCTCGGGGCATTGACGGTTCCGAGTGGAGCATCTAGATTCAAGGAATTGAACATTCAACCTACCCTTCAGGGATCGGCGCAGTCTCGCCTCCCGGCCGCCTCGGGCCGGCGGTGCCCGACCCAGGCGACCTCCCCGGTCACGGTGTCCATCCTGCGGTAACGCGGACCACGATCACGCATTGAGGCATCCACGGATGTTCGAGAAAGACCCACGCACCTTTTCCCCCGAATACCAGAGCCTTTCGCCTGAGCAGAAGGCGATGGTCAAGCTGGAAATCGCCCTCAGCAACTTCTTCCGTGCCTTTGAAGGCAGTGTGCGCCGCTGGGAGCGGCTCGTGTTTCCCGCGATGCTGCTGCTCGGGGTCCTGTCGATCTCGGGTTTCTACCTGATCTACAACCTGACCTCCGACATGGCGACCATGGCGCGCAGCATTGATCCGAGCATGGAGATCAACCTGGATGCGATGTCAAAGCACATGGCCGATCTTTCCGGCAACATGGCGACGATGACCGGCGAGATCGCCACGCTCGTGTCCGTGATCGAGTCGATGCAGACGAATATTTCGAACATGGACAAGAACACCACCAGCATGGCCGCGTCGTTCACCACGGTCCGCGACACCATGGCCGAAATGAATACCAGCGTGCTGAAAATGAACGGCAGCATGACGGAAATGAACCGTCATATGGGCGAGATGAACGTGAACATGGCCACGATGAACCAGAGCATCGGGCGCATGGGTCAGGACATGAACCGCATGGCCATCGACCTGAACCGCTTCACGCGCCCGGAAAGCATCATGATGCCGTTCATGCGCTGATCGCCGAAACGTCTGCCGGTCCCCGCGGTCCCCGCAGATGGGCTTCCTTTCGGGCCCTGCGTGGGCGTGCCACGCGATTTCTTTCATGTTCGAGGGTGTCTTATGCTGCTGACCTTCCGATCCCCCGCCTTCAGCGACATCACGATGTTTGGCGATGTCGGTCTGATGTTGATCGAACGCATGGGGCACAGCCCCACGGTTCCGGGCGCACTGGCTTCCGAGGATGTGCCGATGGCGCTGGAGCGTCTGCGCCGGGCCGTTGCCGTCGAAGGGGCGGAACCCGCGCCCGCCGTATCGGATGAAACCCGCAGGGATGGCGAAGAACGGGTCAGTCTGGGTCACCGCGCCCTACCGCTCATACAGCTTCTGGAGGCAGCTGCGGCCGAAGACAGCTACGTGATGTGGGATCACTGAGGGTCGTAGATCACGACTCGATGGCAATCCCCGGTCGTCTGAACCGGGGTGGCGGAGGATGCGGATGTCACTGATGCAGATTGTGGTGTTTCTCGCTGCGGGCGGTCTGGCGGGCTGGGCCGCGGGAATGATCGTGCGTGGCGCCGGCCGCCAGGGGCTGGTGATGAACGTCGTGGTGGGCATTCTCGGGGCTTTCATTAGTGGCTGGTTGTTCAGCAGCGTCGGCTTCGGGGGTGGGGGTCTTGGCGCGATGTTTCTGACCGCCACCTTCGGCGCGGTGATTCTCCTGGCGATCCTGCGGGTGCTGACGCGCCGCTGAGCCTACGGCAACGCCGCGTTCTCCACCGGCGTTTCACCGGCCGCCGCGGCCGTGTGCAGCCGGTAGTGCGTGTTGACCCGATCGACGTAGTTGCGTGTCTCTCGGAACGGCGGGATGCCGCCGTGGCGCTCGACCGCTCCGGGCCCCGCATTGTAGGCGGCGAGCGCAAGATCCAGCCGCTGTTCGAAACGCTCCAGCATCCAGGCCAGGTAGGTCACTCCACCACGGATGTTCTGAGCGGGATCGAAGCGATCCGTGACTCCCAGATCGGCGGCCGTGCCGGGCATCAACTGCATCAGCCCGTGGGCGCCCACCCGGGAAACCGCCTGCGGGTCGAAACAGGATTCCACCCAGATGACTGACTTGACCAAAAGAGGATCCAGACCCTGTGCGCGGGCCTCGCGCACGATGATGTCGTCGAAGGGTCCCGCGCCCACGCGCATCACATCGGCCGGTGAAAGGCGGCAGCTCACGACCGCCGTCGGGCGGCCATAGGTGGCGATCAGCTGCATTCCGCCGGCGGTCTGGCGCTGGTTGGTGACGAGGCGTTCTCCGGCAGGGCTCTGGTATACGAAAAGCTGGCTGGACGAGCGCGCTTGAGCGCTGCTTTTTCCGGGCAGGTCGACTCGCTCGTAGCGCACACCCTGAGGCCGTTCGTCGGTGTACACTCGGGTGCCATGCGCGTTCACATAGGTATAGAGTTCGGCACTCGCGTTCACGGACAGCAGCCCGCAGCACAGGGACGCGATCAATGCGGCAGCGTGTGGGATGTGTCGGGCCATGGCGCGAGTTTACGCGTCCATGCCTGAAGAATCACGGACCGCCTGGATGCGGCAAACCACCGCGCTCCCCGAACGCCTCGAGGCGCGGCTGCCGGGGCGCTGGTCC
>SLNI01000165.1 GCA_007133115.1 Thioalkalivibrio sp.
CCTGCGGACGGGGAATGACCACCCGGAACTCCGGCGCCGGATCCTTTTCGACGGTTCCGCGGAGCGTTGCGAGGGGTTGTCGTCAGATCGGGTAAAATCCGTGCGCCTCGCGGTGTAAACCTTCATTCAATGTTGTCATAGTGAATCCATGGACTCCCGTCTGGTCGACATGCAGAGCCTTCCCGAGGATCGCGTCAGCGAGGTAAGTCTGCGCCCGCAGCGCCTTGCGGACTTCGCGGGCCAGCCGCGCGTGCTGGAACAGATGGAGCTGTTCATCCGTGCCGCGCAGGGTCGTGGGGAAGCGTTGGATCACACATTGATCGCCGGGCCGCCCGGCCTGGGCAAGACGACGCTCGCGCACATCATCGCGCACGAACTCGGGGTCGGGCTGCGCCAGACTTCGGGACCCGTTCTGGAGCGGGCGGGTGACCTCGCCGCGATCCTGACGGCCCTGGAGCCGCGCGACGTTCTGTTCGTCGACGAGATCCACCGGTTGCCGACGGTGGTCGAAGAGGTGCTGTATCCCGCGCTGGAGGATTTTCAGCTCGACATCATGATCGGCGAGGGTCCGGCCGCCCGGTCGATCAAGCTCGACCTGCCGCCGTTCACGCTGGTCGGCGCCACCACCCGCGCCGGGCTGCTCACCGCACCGCTGCGCGACCGCTTCGGGATCGTGCAGCGGCTGGAACATTACAACGTGATCGACCTTGCCGGGATCGTGCAGCGCGCGGCACGGTTGCTCGGCGTCGTGATCGAGGACGACGGGGCCGCCGGGATCGCCCGGCGAGCCCGTGGTACCCCGCGGCTGGCGAACCGCCTGCTGCGCCGGGTTCGGGACTTCGCGCAGGTGCGCGCCGATGGCCGGATCACCGGAAACGTGGCGGATGAGGCCCTGGACCTGCTGGCGATTGACGCCGACGGCCTGGATGCCCAGGACCGGCGACTGCTGGAAATTCTGGTCGAAAAATTCGATGGCGGTCCGGTCGGAGTGGAGAGCCTGGCCACCGCACTGAACGAGGATCGCGGTACACTGGAGGACGTGGTGGAGCCGTTCCTGATTCAGCAGGGTTACCTGATGCGCACACCGCGGGGGCGCCAGGCCACGCGGCAGACTTTCCAGCTGTTCGGGCTTGCAGAACGGGGAATCCCGCGCTCCGACCTGTTCGAAAAAGGCGACGATTCCCGGGGTGAGCGTTGATTTCCGGGCGGCCGGGCGCCAGCGTGGTGCAAGGCGCCTTCCTCTGGCCCGTGCGTGTCTACTTCGAGGATACGGATGCCGGCGGTGTGGTCTACTACGCGAACTACCTGAAGTTCATGGAGCGGGCGCGGACCGAGTGGCTGCGGGCGCTGGGGTTCGAGCAGGATCGGCTGCGCGTCGAGTCCGGTATCCTGTTTGTCGTGCGCGCCGTCCACCTGGATCTCAGACGGCCGGCGCGTTTCAATGATGCGCTTTCGGTGACCTGCCGGCTCGTCGCCCTGGGACGCGCCAGCCTCGAGATGACCCAGCAGGTGTTGCGTGATGGCGCGGAACTTGCTGCCGGACGTGTGCGGCTTGCCTGTGTCGATGCGGAACGCTTCGCACCCGTGGCCATTCCATCTGCCGTCCGGGCGGCAGTCGAACCTGATCTAGGAGATGAAACGTGAGCGTCGATCTTTCCATGTACCGGCTGATCATGGAAGCCAGCCTCATCGTGCAATTGGTGATGGTGATCCTGGTCGTGGCCTCCGTGCTGTCCTGGCTGGTGATTCTGGTCAAGGCACGGACGATCAAGGCGGCGAACCGCACGGCGGACGAGTTCGAGGAGCGCTTCTGGTCGGGCGTCGATCTCGCGCATCTCTATGACGGTATTCGCCGGAAGCCCGAGATGTCCGGCATGGAGCACGTATTCTCGTCCGGGTTCAAGGAGTTCCTGCGCGTTCGGCAACACCCGACGCACGTGGTGGATGCCACCCACCGTTCGATGCGGGTGGCGATCTCCCGCGAGAGCGAGGAGCTGGAACGCTACCTGCAGTTTCTGGCCACGGTCGGCTCGACCAGCCCCTACATCGGTCTGTTCGGCACGGTCTGGGGCATCATGCACGCGTTTCTCGGGCTCGCGGGGGCCCAGCAGGCGACGCTGGCCATGGTTGCACCGGGGATTGCCGAGGCCCTGATCGCCACGGCGCTGGGGTTGTTTGCGGCCATTCCGGCGGTGATCGCTTACAACCGTTTCGCCAGCGACGTCGACCGGGTGCTGGGTCGGCTGGAGAATTTCAGCGACGAGTTCGTGTCTCTGCTCGGGCGCCAGAGCGTGTCCCGGGACAGCACGGCCGGGCAGGAATAGGGCCGTCCGATGGCCGAAATGACCGGGCGTAACGCGAGGCGGTCGCGCCGCCAGATGTCGCAGATCAACGTCGTTCCCTTCATCGACGTGATGCTGGTGCTGCTGATCATTTTCATGATCACCGCGCCCATGCTGCAACAGGGCGTGGAGGTGGACCTGCCCGAGGCGGAGGCGGAGGTCCTCGACGTCGAGCAGCGTGACCGCGAGCCCATCGTGGTCACCGTGACTGCAGCAGGCGCGATGAGCCTGAACCAGGGACCGCTGGCCAACGAGCCACTCGCGGGGCCGGAACTGGTGGAGTTGGTGGCCAACCTGCTGGCGGAATCGCCCGAGACGCAGACCTACGTGCGCGGTGACCGCAACGTGGACTACGGGCGGGTGATGGACGCGATGGTGGCCCTGCAGCGGGCAGGTGCGACGAAGGTCGGATTGCTGACCGAGCCGCCGGCCGAAGTCGCGGAATGATCGCAGCGTCGTGAGCGTGCCGTGTTCATCCTGATCCGACAGCATCCCGGCGGCGTTACGCTGATCCTGCTGCTGCACGTGCTGCTGTTTGCGGCGCTGCTGATGAACGTCACGTTCTTTTCGCAGCCGCTATCCGCACCTGCACTGCAGTTCCGCAGCGAGCCGGTGGATGTGATCGACGCGGTCGCCATCGACCTCGAGGTGTTCGAACGCATCGAGCGGGATATCCGCGTGGCGGAGCAGGAGCGGGTGGCCGAGCAGCTGCGGGTGGAGGAGGAAGCCCGGCGCGAGGTTGAGCGCCAGCGCCAGGCGGAGATCCGCCGGCAGCAGGAAGAGCAGCGCCAGCGTGAGGCACAGGAACGCGCGCGCCAGGAGGCCCTGCAGGCCGCCGAGCAGGCGCGGCGGGACGCCGAGGCCGAACGGGCCCGGGCGCAGGCGGAACGCGTGGCTGCGGAAGAGGCGCGGCGCTCGGCCGAGCAGGCCCGAAAGGCCCAGGAGGAACGCGAGGCACGGGAGCGTCGTGAGCGCGAAGCCGCCGAAAAACGGCGCGCGGAGGAGGAATCCCGCCGGCGCGAGACGCAGGCCCGTGAACTCGAGGAGCAGCGCCGGCGTCAACAGATGGAAGCGGAGCGGCAGGCTTTGGCGTCCGCGCAGGCGGCGCGCGATGCCGCCGCACGGCGTGCCGAACTCGATGCCGCGCGCAATGCCTATATCGCAGATGTACAGGCCACCGTGCAGCGCCGCTGGCGCCAGCCGGCGGGGCTGCAGCCGGGGGACGAGGCGTTCGTGCTGGTTCGGATCAATGCCGAAACCGGCCGAATCCTGAATTTCGCGGTGCAGAGTTGTTCCGGCTCGACAGCCTTCTGTGAGTCGGTGCGCCAGACCATGGACCGTCTACAATCGTTGCCCCGTCCGCCCGATACGGATTCGGTGCGGGGCGGAATCCGAATTCGTTTTGCGCCCGATTAGGGCCAGGTGAAAAAAGCATGAATCGAAAAAGTCTCAAGGGTTGGTGGCTGGGCG
>SLNI01000160.1 GCA_007133115.1 Thioalkalivibrio sp.
GCGATCGCCCTTACCCAGACCGAAGCGAGTCAAGCCTTCGGCAACGACATGCTCTACATGGAGAAATACCTGGAGCACCCGCGCCATATCGAATTCCAGGTCCTCGCCGACACCCACGGCAACGCCGTCTGTCTCGGCGAGCGCGATTGCTCCATGCAGCGACGCCACCAGAAGGTGATCGAGGAGGCCCCGGCGCCGGGCATCACCCCGGAAATGCGGGACCGGATGAGCGAGCGCCTGATTCGTGCCTGCCAGGAAATCGGCTACCGGGGCGCCGGCACCTTCGAGTTTCTGTTCGAGAACGGTGAATTCTATTTCATCGAGATGAACACCCGGATCCAGGTCGAGCACCCGGTCACGGAAATGGTCACCGGCGTCGACCTGATCCGAGAACAGATTCGCGTTGCCGGCGGCGAGGCGCTCTCCATCACCCAGAGCGACCTCCGCATCCAGGGACATGCGATCGAATGCCGCATCAACGCGGAGGATCCGGTCAAGTTTCTGCCCAGCCCCGGGACCGTGACCCAATACCATGCCCCGGGCGGCCCCGGAATCCGCGTCGACACGCACCTGTACAACGGCTACACGGTACCTCCCTACTACGACTCGATGATCGCAAAGCTGATCGCCTACGGACCCACGCGCGACGTCGCGATCGCGCGCATGCGCGGTGCGCTGGGCGAGATCGTGATCGATGGAATCAACACGAACATCCTGCTACACATCGACCTGATGAACGACCCCAATTTCCAGGCCGGTGGCTCGAACATTCATTACCTCGAAAAGAAACTCAAGCCGCTTCCGTGAGCCTCACCGAGCTGGAGATCGAGACGGCGCGGACGCAGGCGGATGCGCTCGAGGATCAGTTGTTCGCACTGGGCGCGATCAGCGTCGAACTCTTTGATGCCGGCGACGAACCGCTTTTCGAGCCTCCGCCCGGAACGCACCCGTTGTGGGCCGCGCTCAGGATCAAGGCGATTTTCCGCGACCCGCTCCAGGCGGAGATCGCTGCGGCCGCCGTGCGGGCGTCTCCGGCGGAGCCGGTGAACCTCAGGCTTCAGGGCATCGAGGACCAGGACTGGGTGCGCGCCGGACTCGCCGGTCTCACACGGATTCATTGTGGGGGCCCTCTGTGGATCGTACCCTCGTGGGAGCCCCTCCCCGAAGTTCCGGACGGAATCATCGTTCACCTGGACCCCGGCCTGGCGTTCGGTACGGGCAGCCACCCCACGACCGCGATGTGTCTTGCAGCCCTTGCGGCCCAGCCGCCGCAGGGTGCCCACGTACTCGATTACGGCTGCGGTTCCGGAATCCTTGCGATCGCCGCATTGAAGCTCGGCGCAGCCGATGCCCTGGGGATCGATATCGATCCCCAGGCAGTCGAGGCGACCCGGACCAACGCCGAGCGCAACGGGATCGCTTCCAGCAGTCTTCCAACGAGGCTGCCCCACGAGACCGATCTTCCGAAGGCTGGATTCGACATGGTGCTCGCCAACATACTCGCGGGACCCTTGGTGGAACTGGCCCCCGTGCTTGCACGGGCTGCCCGACCTGACGCGCGGCTGCTGCTGGCGGGCTTGCTCGATTGGCAGGCGGAGACCGTCATGGCAGCCTACCGGGACGCTTTCGACATGCACATCGAGGATCGCCGTGATGACTGGGTTCTGCTGGAAGGCCGCAGGCGCGGTTGAGACCGAAAACCCGGCAGCCATGCGCCCGTGATCGTTCGCTGCCCGCATTGCGGCTGGTGCACCCCCGCCCACTACCGCACCGGACTTGCTCCGGAAACCCGGAAGTGTGCGGCGTGCGGCCTCGGGTTCCCCTTTTTCCCGGCGCTCGAAATCGAACCGGTGGGTATGCCGCACGATTCCCTGGGACCGCAGGTTGGGGTACCCGCACCGTCGGTTTTGCGCGACTCGCCCCGGGAACGCCCTGAATTTTCAGCGCGCCGCCTGCGGCATGGGACGGGCTGGGCTGGCAGAGTGGCTGCGCTCGTGGTGGGTCTGGTGCTGATTCTCACGCTGTTCGGGCAGTTCCTGGTGCACGAGCGAGCCAGTCTCTCGGCGCACCCGGAATTCAGGGCTCTCGGCGATCGACTGTGCCGCTGGATTCCATGCCCGCCGCAGGGTACGCGCCACCCGGCGGCCATCCACATTGAATTGCTTGGCTTCACCGATCAGCCTCCGGGCCGCCTGCAGGTCGACCTGGAACTGCACAACACGCTCGCGCGACCGCAACCCTGGCCCCTGCTGCAACTGGCGCTGTCCGATCGTCACGGCCGCATCCTCGGACAGGGCCGCTGGCATCCAGCGCGTTATCTCGACCAATGGACCGGAACGATGACGAACACCGACTGGCTCCAGCCCGGGGAGCGGCACCGGCTCCAGCTCGAAATCCAGGCTCCGGCGCGAACGGCGGACGGCATCATGATCTGGCCCCTCTGATCGACGACACGAACCATGAAGCTTGGCACCCACATCTTTCCCGACCCGGTCGTTTTTCTGGCTCCGATGGCCGGCGTCAGCGACCGGCCATTCCGCGTCCTCTGCCGCCAACTGGGGGCCAGTGCAGCCGTGTCGGAAATGATCACCTCCGACACCCGCCTCTGGCATTCGGACAAGAGCCGCAACCGCATGGACCACACGGATGAACCCGGCCCACGCATCGTCCAATTGCTGGGCAATGAGCCCGATGCGCTGGCCCGCGCAGCCCGGGACAATGTCGCGCGCGGCGCTCAGGTGATCGATCTCAACCTCGGCTGTCCGGCAAAGAAAGTCTGTCGCACCGCGGCAGGCTCGGCGTTGCTCGCGGACGAATCGCTGGTCGAGCGCCTGCTGCGCGCGCTAACCGGCGCCGTAGGGGTACCGGTCACACTGAAAATGCGCCTGGGCGTAGACCGCGAACACGTCAACGCCCCGCGCATCGCCCGTATCGCTCAGGACGCGGGGGTCTCGATGCTGAGCGTGCACGGACGCACCCGGGCCTGTGGCTACCGTGGGCAGGCAGACTACGATGCCATCGCCCGCGTCGTTGGCGCCGTCGATATCCCGGTGCTCGCCAACGGTGACATCTCCAGCCCTGAGCAGGCGATTTCGGTGCTGAACCGAACCGGCGCCGCCGGAGTCATGATCGGGCGCGCGGCACAGGGACGTCCATGGCTACCGGGACAGATACGTGCCAGTCTGGCCGGACAATCGATCACGCCGGCACCCTGTGGCGAAGCGCTGCGGCAGCTCGTTCGCGCGCATATCATGGAACTGCATCGACAATACGGCCCGGAGCAGGGGCTGCGTATCGCACGCAAGCACATAGGCTGGTATCTTGAGCATCATCGGCCTGGAGCAGACCGGCGGCCCGTCCTGCAACTCACGGATGCAACTCGGCAGCTGGCAGCCATCGACGCGCTGTTTTCTGCCTAGCGTTGAAACCGATCCACGCCAGGCGATGCAGTGATCGCCGGGTGACCAGACATAAAAAGACAGCTCGACGTCAGGGGGGGCGAAGCTGCATGAACTCTTCGGTGGAATCGGTTCACGAGGTCGCTTGCGAGGTGGCGTCCTCGATCGCTCCATACCGGCTTTCAGAATACGTGCGCGCCGCGCTGGACGATTACTTTGCAAAGCTGGGTAGTGACGAGGCGGGCAACGTCTACGCGTTGGTGATCGCCGAGGTCGAGCGCCCGCTTCTGGCCTGCGTGCTGGAACACTGCGCCGGAAACCAAACCCGGGCGGCAAATCTTCTGGGCCTGAATCGCGCCACGCTGCGCAAGAAACTCCGGGAA
>SLNI01000019.1 GCA_007133115.1 Thioalkalivibrio sp.
ACTTGATCACGTGCGCCTTGCCGGTCTTCGAGCCCGCGGACTCGATCACATCCGGGTAGATCGTGCCCTGCGCCAGCCAGCGCGCGTTGGCGATCCTCCCGGCCTCCTCGTCGAAGACGTCGATGAACAGACCGCCGATGACCTTGCGTTTCTTTTCCGGGTCCGTGACGCCGGCCAGCGCCTCGAGGAAACGCTGCTCGGCGTCGACCCGGATCACCTTCACCCCCATGTGCCGGGCGAAAGTCGCCATCACCTGATCGCCTTCGTGCAGGCGCAGCAGGCCGGTATCGACGAACACACAGGTGAGCTGATCCCCGATCGCCTTGTGCAGAAGTGCACCCACCACCGAGGAATCCACGCCGCCGGACAGCCCCAGGATCACGTGATCGGACCCCACCTGCGCGCGCACCCGCGCGGTCATGTCGTCGATGATATTGCCCGGTGTCCACAGATTCTCGCAGCTGCAGATCTCGTGAATGAACCGCTCGAGAATGCGCTTGCCCTGGCGGGTATGGGTGACCTCGGGATGGAACTGCAGACCGTAGAATCCGCGCTCCTCGTCGGCCATGCCGGCCATCGGGGCCGATTCGGTGGAACACATCAGCTTGAACCCAGGGGGGAGTTCGGTCACCCGGTCCCCATGCGACATCCAGACATCGAGCAGGCCGTAGCCCTCGGGCGAGGTGTGATCCTCGATGTCGGTCAGCAGTCGGGTGTGGCCGCGGGCCCGAACCTGGGCGTACCCGAACTCACGGTGGCTCGAGGGTTCCACCTTGCCCCCCAGCTGCGCGGCCATGGTCTGCATGCCGTAGCAGATGCCCAGCACCGGAACGCCGAGTTCAAACACCAGCGGATGCGCAACCGGGGGCGCGTCCATGTGCACGGACTCTGGGCCGCCGGAGAGGATGATGCCGCTGGGTGCGAACTCGCGAAGGGCCTCGGGGTTCATGTCCCAGGGGTGAATCTCGGAGTACACCCCAGCCTCGCGGACGCGACGTGCGATCAGCTGCGTGTACTGGGATCCGAAATCCAGCACCAGAATTCGGTGCGCATGCAGGTCCTGGGTCATGTCGTCATCCAATGGCGGTCATTCGGCGCCCCGGCGATCAAGGCGAGGGAAAACCTCCCTCCCCCGCTCGCGGGGGAGGGTTGGGGAGGGGGAAGTGCGCAGCCCGCCCACGGTACTCTCACCCTCACCCCCGGCCTCTCTCCCGCAGGCGGGAGAGGGGAGAAACGCGTCAGTCGCGGCGGTAGTTCGGAGCTTCCTTCGTGACCGCGACGTCATGCACGTGGCTCTCACGCATCCCCGCCGAAGTAACACGGACAAACTGAGGCTTGGTGCGCATTTCCTCGATGGTACGCGCCCCGACATAGCCCATGGAGGAACGCAGGCCCCCGGTCAGCTGGTGAACGATGGCCACGATCGACCCCTTGTAAGGTACCCGCCCCTCGATTCCCTCGGGCACGAATTTTTCGGGACCGGAGGCCTCCTGGAAATACCGATCCGAAGACCCCTGCTGCATCGCACCGAGCGAACCCATCCCGCGGTAGGACTTGTAGGAACGGCCCTGAAACAGCTCCACCTCGCCGGGGGCTTCTTCGGTACCGGCAAACAGGGAACCGAGCATCACGCTGTGGGCGCCAGCGGCAATCGCCTTGGCGATATCTCCGGAGAAACGCACCCCACCGTCGGCAATCACCGGAACTCCGGTACCCTCCAACTCCTTGGCCACGTTGGAAATCGCGGTGATCTGCGGCACGCCCACACCGGCGACGATGCGGGTGGTGCAGATCGATCCGGGTCCGATCCCGACCTTGACCGCATCCGCACCCGCAGCGACCAGATCACGTGCCGCATCGGCAGTGGCGATATTGCCGCCGATGACCTGTACGTCCGGGAAATGCTGCTTGACCCAGCGCACGCGGTCGAGCACGCCCTGCGAATGGCCATGCGCGGTATCGACCACGACGACATCGACGCCGGCCGCGACCAGTGCCGACACCCGCTCGTCCGTTCCCGCACCTACACCCACCGCCGCGCCGACGCGCAGGCGACCGCGATCGTCCTTGCAAGAATACGGGTGTTCCGACGACTTCTGAATATCCTTCACGGTGATCATGCCGCGCAGCTTGAAATGATCGTTGACGACCAGAACCTTCTCGATGCGGTGCGTGTGCAACAGGGCCATCACGTGATCGCGGTCGGCGCCCTCGGGGACCGTCACCAGACGATCCTTCGGTGTCATGATCTCGGACACCGGAGACTTCATGCGCGTCTCGAAACGCAGATCACGGGCCGTGACGATGCCGACCAGATCGTCCCCGTCGACCACGGGTACCCCGGAGATGCTGTGGGCACGGGTCAGTTCCATCACCTCGCCGATGCTCATGCGCGGATCGACGGTGATCGGGTCACTGATCACCCCGGCCTCGAATTTCTTCACTTGCCGGACCTGTTCTGCCTGACCCTCGATGCTCATGTTCTTATGCACGACGCCGATACCGCCCTCCTGGGCCATCGCAATGGCAAGGCGGGCTTCGGTCACCGTGTCCATCGCCGCGGACATCAGGGGGGAGTTGAGCCCAATCTCCCGGGTCAACCGGGTGGCGAGATCGACGTCCCGAGGCATGACGGTGGAGTGTCCGGGCAGCAGGAGCACGTCGTCGAAGGTTAGGGCTTCACCGATCAGTCGCATGCGGCGGCTCCTGGGGACATGGGTGGGCGGGGAGTAAATAGCCGATTAGTATAAAATCCAAGTTCGCTGGGGTAAAGGAAAAGGCTTGTTTACCGGTTTTTGAGGCCAGAGGCCCGGCACTCCGCGATCCTGGGAAAGTTGGCCGTGACCGGATACTTCACTGTAGCCTTTAGCCCCTGAATTCCCGGAGTCGCCGGACCCATGACCCTCGAGCGAAATGTCCTCTCCGTGAGTGAACTGAACCGGCAGGCGGACGAGATGCTCCGCGCCGGACTGGGCACCGTCTGGGTCGAGGGGGAGGTGTCGAACCTCAAGCGCTACGCATCCGGGCATCAGTATTTTTCCCTGAAGGATGACCAGGCCAGCGTCAGCTGCACGCTATTCCGTGGAAGCGCTCGCCAGGCATCGCCCTTCGCCGACGGCGACCGGGTCGTGGTCGCGGGACGCCCGGGGGTCTATGTCACCCGCGGACAATTCCAGCTGATCGTCGAACGGCTCGAGGCCGCCGGGGAAGGTCGTCTCCTGCTCGAGTTTCAGCGACTGAAGGCCCGATTACTGGCAGATGGCCTGTTCGATGCCGACCGCAAGCGGCCGCTTCCCGCGATGGTTCACCGCCTGGGAGTGATCACCTCGCCACAGGGTGACGTGCGGCACGACATCGAGCGGACCCTGGCGCGGCGATTTCCCCTGCTCCTGCCGATCCGCCTCTATCCGGTCGCCGTGCAGGGGCCCACGGCCGCGCCGCAGATCGTGCAGGCGCTCGAGCGGGCGGGGCGTGAAGGCGCGGTGGACGTGTTGATCCTGGCACGGGGTGGCGGCTCGCTGGAGGACCTCTGGGCCTTCAACGAGGAGACCGTCGCTCGAGCGATCGCCGCCTGCCCCATCCCGGTCGTCACCGGAATCGGGCATGAAACGGACACGACCATCGCCGATTATGTCGCCGACCTTCGGGCCTCGACGCCCACCGCTGCCGCCGAGGCCGTGAGCCCGGACGGCGGCATGCTGCGGCGTCGCCTGGAACAGGCGGCTCTGCGGATGAAGCAGTGCCTGCAGGGTCGAATCCGTGAGCTGACCCA
>SLNI01000250.1 GCA_007133115.1 Thioalkalivibrio sp.
AAGAAAGTCCCCCTGCTGCGTGGCAAGACCGTCGTCAACCTCTTTTTCGAGGCGAGCACGCGCACCCGCACCACCTTCGAACTCGCCGCAAAAAGGCTCTCGGCGGATGTCCTGAACATCAACGTCAGCACATCCTCCGCGGTCAAGGGCGAGAGCCTGCTGGACACGCTGCGGAACCTGGAGGCGATGAACGTCGACATGTTCGTCGTGCGCCACCAGGAGAGCGGTGCCGCCCATTTCATGGCGCGGCATGCGGAGCCTGGCATCAATATCCTCAATGCTGGAGACGGCCGACACGCGCACCCCACCCAGGCCCTGCTGGACATGTTCACGATCCGCCGGTTCAAGGGTGACTTCACCCGCCTGAAGGTCGCGATCGTCGGTGACATCCTGCACTCGCGTGTAGCGCGTTCGCAGATTCACGCACTCAACATTCTCCAGGCGGGAGAAGTCCGGGTCGTGGCGCCGCATTCCCTGCTGCCGGCTCAGGTGCAGGATCTCGGCGTCCAGGTTTTTCACGACCTCGAGCAGGGTCTGCGCGACGTCGACGTGGTGATCATGCTGCGCCTTCAGCGCGAGCGCATGGAACATGCCCACCTGCCCTCCGAACACGAATATTTCCAGCTCTTCGGCCTGACCCGGCAGCGCTTGCACGTAGCCCGACCCGACTGCCTGGTGATGCATCCCGGACCGGCCAACCGGGGCGTCGAAATCGACTCGGCCGTGGCGGACGGGGCTCAGTCGGTCATCCTGCAACAGGTTACCTTTGGCATCGCCGTGCGCATGGCGGTCATGTCGATGGTCATGGGAGTCGGCGGCGCATGAGCGTACTGATCGAAAATGCCCGGGTCATCGACCCGGCGAGCGGCTTCGACGCAGTGGCCCCGGTCTGTATCCAGGGCAGTGAGATCCTCGCGCTCAACACGATCCCCGAAAATTTCGAACCGCGCCGGCGTATTGACGCGGCCGGTCGCTGGCTTTTTCCAGGCCTGATCGATCTCGCAGCGCACCTGCGAGAACCGGGGGAGGAACAGAAGGCCACCATCGCCAGCGAAACCCTCGCCGCCGCCCGCGGGGGCGTGACCACCGTCGTGGTCCCGCCCGACACGGATCCACCGGTGGACTCGCCCGCGGAGGTCGAACTGATCCTGCGCCGCGCCGAACAGGCCTGCGGTGTACGCGTCTTGACCATGGGCGCGCTGACCCGCGCACTGAATGGTGAGCAACTTGCGGAACTCGCCGCATTGAAACGCGCCGGCGTCGTTGGCGTCAGCAATGCGCAACGGCCGTTGTCGAGCGCACTGGTGCTGCGTCGGGCGCTCGAATATGCCGCCACCTTCGACCTGCTGGTGGCCGTTTCGGCCCACGACCGCGATCTGGCCGGCTCAGGGTGCATGCACGAGGGAGCGGTATCCACCCGGCTCGGCCTGCCCGGCATTCCGGAGGCCGCGGAAACGGCCGCGCTCGGTACCATTCTCGCACTGGTCGAGCTGACGGGGGCACGCGTCCACGTCAGCCGCCTTTCCACGCGCCGAGGCGCCGAAATGGTCGCCGAGGCTCGCGCCAGCGGACTGCCGGTCTCGGCGGATGTGGCCGCGCACCAACTCTTCCTCACCGAGGTCGACGCCGCCGATTTCAACCCCCTGTGCCACGTGATTCCGCCGCTGCGCACGCAGCGTGATCGTGACGGGTTGCGCGACGCCGTGGCCCGGGGCGACATCGCCGCGATCTGCTCCGATCACCAACCCCACGAAAGCGATGCCAAGCTGGGCCCCTTCGCCCAGACCCTTCCCGGCATCAGTGCCCTGGAAACACTGCTGCCGCTGACGCTGCGACTGGCCGAAGAGGGTCTGATGACATTGCCGGAAGCGTTACGCCGGGTGACCGCGGGGCCGGCCGCCATCCTTGGACTGCCGACGGGACGTCTGCGTCCCGGCAGCCCGGCGGATTTCGTTCTGTTCGACCCGGACGGGCTGACCGACATTCGACCGGAAAGCTGGTTCAGCGCGGGCGCCAACACCCCCTTCTTCGGCTGGACCTTCTCCGGCCGCGTCACCGAAACCTGGGTCGCGGGCCGTCCTGCGTGGACTGCCCCCGGCGAGGATGCAGTATGAGTGCAGAGCCTTCCCGCAGCCACCGCGGCAGCATTTTTCTCGAAGATGCCGAAATTCTCGAGCACGACGCCTATCCGGGGGAGCAGTGGATTCTCAAACTCCGGGCTCCGCAATGCGCGGCGGCAGCCCAGCCAGGCCAGTTCGTGCATCTGCAGTGCGACGACCGGCTACCAATGCGTCGGCCCCTGTCGATCCAGCGGGTGAACCCGGAGGCCGGCTGGGTAGAGTTCCTCTACAAGCGGATCGGCACGGGTACCGAGGCCCTGAGCCATCAGCAGGTGGGCAAGCAGCTGAGCGTGCTGGGTCCAATCGGGCAACCGTTCCAATTCCACGAAGAACGGCCCTTGCGCCTGCTGCTGGGGGGCGGGGTCGGTATTCCGCCCATGATCTTCGTGGCAGACCGGCTGCGCCAGCTCGGGCATGCGGGCCAGACGCATGCGATCCTCGGCTCCGAGGTGCCCTTCCCGTTCCGTCCACGACCCTCGGAAATCCTGTGGCCGGGCCTGCCGGCCGAGGCGATTGCGACCATGCCGCTGCTGGAGGACTGGGGGATTGCCTGTCGGCTGACCTCGCGCGCCGGCATTCCGGGCGCCTTTGACGGCTTCGTCACTGACCTTGCCCGCAGCTGGCTCGCGAGCCTGGCCCCCGCCGACCGCAACCGCGTGGAGCTGTATGCCTGCGGTCCACATCCGATGCTCGAGGCCTGCGCGGAAGTGGCCGCCGAGTTTGGGGTCGCCTGCCAGGTTTCACTGGAGGAATTCATGGCCTGCGCAGTCGGTGGTTGCGCGGGCTGTACCGTCGCCGTCCGCACCCCGGATGGCGTGGCGATGAAACGCGTCTGCGTCGACGGCCCGGTATTCGCGGCAGAGACTGTATTCCCCGCCCCGTGAATCCCCTGCCCGCCATGGCCCACTAGGCTGGAAACTTGAAGTCCTCGTCGATCTTCTTTTCCGAATCGACACCGCCACCGAAGTTCAGCTGCCACTCCAGATCGGCTCGGGAGTCGGCCTTGGACAAGGCCTCCTCGAGCGAGACGCGGCCTGCCTTGTAGAGTCCGTAGAGCGCCTGGTCGAAGCTCTGCATGCCGTCCTTCGCACCCTTCTTCATCGCGTCCTTGATCTCGCTGATCTTGCCGTCCCGGATCAACTCGGAGATGAACGGCGTATTGACCAGGATCTCCAGCGCGGCCACACGCCCGCCTTCCGCGGTCACCAGCAGGCGCTGCCCGACGATCGCCCGGAGGTTCAGCGAGAGATCGCCCAGGATCTGCCCGCGGGCGTCTTCCGGAAACATGTTGATCATTCGATCCAGCGCCTGGTTGGAGTTGGTCGCGTGCAGGGTGCTGAGCACCAGGTGCCCGGTGTCCGCGTAGTTGAGCGCGGCGCGCATCGTCTCCCGGCTGCGGATCTCGCCGACCATGATCACGTCCGGGGCCTCGCGCATCCCGTCGAGCAGGGCCATGTCGTAGCTGGGCGTATCGATACCGACCTCGCGCTGGCCGACAATTGCCTTGCGGTGCGGGAACAGGAATTCGATGGGGTCTTCCACGGTGAGAATGTGGCCGCTCTCCGTGCGCGCCCGGTGGTCCACCATGGTCGCGAGCGTGGTCGATTTACCCGTACCGGTCGCGCCGACGATCAGCACCAGCCCGTAGCGA
>SLNI01000258.1 GCA_007133115.1 Thioalkalivibrio sp.
CTGCAACGCCTCGAGACCCGCCGCGGCCAGCAGGGCATCGTAGTTCTCCACTGCGAAGTTGAAATACTTGAAGAAGCCCAGCAGCGAAAGGTTGCTGACAATCGAGATCGCCAAAGCGAGTTTCTGCCGCCGGGTGCGAGACCCGCCGGGTTCGAGCGCTTCGATCGCTTCGGGATCGCGGAAAAACCGGCGTCCGGCCATCGCCAGACCACAAAAATAGTCAACGACAGTCGACGCCAGCAGAATCAGCATGAACAGCGGATTGGCCCAGCCGTAAAAGGCATAGCTGAGCACGGTCAGCCCGAGATGCTTCGCCCGTCGCGGCAAGGCGTAGTACAACAACAGGGCCAGCGGCAGGAAGTAGAAGAGGAAAAGATTGGAACTGAAAACCATGCGTAGCCCGGTGTCCTGCGCGCGAAAGGCTATGGGTCTCGTGCCGTGTATCCACCAGCGCGTGATGCCCGAATCGACACCGCCGGAATCCTGCGTTCATCCGGAACCCGGTCGCACTGGCGAAACAGAAGGATGCGAGCCTTCGGTGGCGAAGTCGAGGTTACCACCTCCGCGCGCCGTACTGGAGTCCGCGCGAGTGGCGCATCCCTGGGCGGGAAAACCACCAACGGCGCGTTGTATCGTACGCGCATGACGATTTTCCTGTGGATCCTGGCGCTGGTCCTGGTGCTTGCCGGAATCGTCGGGCTGGTGCTTCCCGCACTGCCCGGCCCGCTGTTGCTGTTTGCCGGCCTTTGGCTGGCGGCCTGGGCCGAGGGGTACGTATACGTCGGCACCGCGACGCTGGTCTTTCTCGGGATTCTGGCGGCAGTGGCCTCGCTGGCGGACTTCGTCGCCGGGGCTTTCGGCGCCCGACGCTACGGGGCCTCAGGCCGCTCCGTCACCGGGGCCGCACTGGGAGCCGTGGTCGGCCTTTTCTTTGGCATTCCCGGGCTGTTGCTGGGACCGTTCATCGGCGCCCTGCTCGGCGAACTCTCTGCACGCCGGGATCTGATCGCCGCCGGTCGCGCGGGCTGGGGCGCCACCATCGGGCTGGTGCTCGGCACCGCCGCGAAGGTTGCACTGGGAATCACGATGCTCGGCGTATTCGTGCTGGCGCGATTCCTGTGAGCCGAGTGTCCTGCGTCAGGACACTTAGGTCTGCGCGGAGAGTTTGGCCCAGGTATCGCGCAGGGTGATGGTCCGGTTGCACACCAGGTGACCCGGCGCGCTTTCCCGGGTGTCGATGCAGAAATATCCCTCGCGCTCGAACTGGAAGCGGCTCCCGGCAGGCGCTTCGGCCAGCATCGGTTCCACCACGGCCTGCAGGGTCACGAGCGATTCCGGGTTCAGGTCTTCACGCCAGTCACGATCCTTCGCGGCTCCGGGATTGGGGACCTGGAACAGGCGGTCATACAGGCGCACCTCGGCAGGAACACCGAGCCGGGCCGAGACCCAGTGCACCACCCCTTTGACCTTGCGCCCTTCCGGGTTCGCGCCCAGCGTCGCCGGGTCGTGGCTGCAACGCAGTTCGACGATGTCACCGGCGTCATCGCGCACCACGCGGTCACAGCGGATCACGTAGGCATTGCGCAGACGCACTTCTCCACCCAGGGTGAGCCGCTTGTACTTCGCGTTCGGCGCCACTTCCATGAAGTCGTCCCGGTCGATGTACAGCTCTCGGGTGAACGGAATGCTGCGGGTACCCATGGACGCGTCCTTGGGGTGATTGGAAGCCACCATCAGCTCGACCCGGTCTTCCGGGTAGTCCTCGATCACGAGCCTGAGCGGATTCAGGACCGCCATTGCCCGCGGAGCCGATACGTCCAGCGCCTCGCGCACCGAGTTCTCGAGCATCGCCATCTCGACCATGCCATCGGACTTGGTGACCCCGATCCGGTCGCAGAAATCGCGCACGGCCTCGGGCGGATAGCCGCGCCGGCGGATCCCCGCGATGGTGGGCATGCGCGGGTCATCCCAACCCTGCACATGGCCCTCAGCCACCAGCTCGGTGAGCTTGCGCTTGCTGAGTACGGTGTATTCGAGATTCAACCGGCCGAACTCGTACTGCCGCGGGTGCGCCGGCACGTCGAGATGTTCGAGGAACCAGTTGTACAGCGGCCGATGGTCCTCGAATTCCAGCGTGCAAAGGGAATGTGTAATCCCTTCCACCGCGTCCGAGAGGGTGTGCGTGTAGTCGTACATTGGGTAGATCGGCCAGGCTTCCCCGGTCTGGTGATGCACCGCGCCGCGACGAATCCGGTACAGCGTGGGATCGCGCAGGTTGATGTTGGGTGAGGCCATGTCGATTCTGGCGCGGAGCACACGGGCCCCGTCCTCGAACTCGCCCGCGCGCATGCGCCGGAACAGATCCAGATTCTCGTCCACCGAACGCTCGCGATACGGGCTGTCACGACCGGCCTCGGTCAGTGTGCCGCGATGTTCGCGCATCTGCTCGGCGTCGAGATCGCAGACGTAGGCCTTGCCGGCGCGGATCAGGTCCTCGGCATATTCGTACAGCTTGTCGAAGTAGTCGGACGCGAAGAACAGCTCGTCCCATCGGTACCCCAACCACTGCACGTCCTGCTGGATCGACTCGATGTACTCGACGTTTTCCTTTTCGGGATTGGTGTCGTCGAAGCGCAGATTGCAGGTGCCGTGGTAATCCTGCGCAATACCGAAATTGAGACAGATCGACTTGGCATGACCCAGGTGCAGGTACCCGTTGGGTTCTGGAGGAAATCGCGTGGCGACACGACCGCCGTTTCGGCCATTGCGCAGATCCTCGTCGATGATCTGGCGAATGAAGTTGCTTGTGGGGGAGGTTTCAGGCGTATTCATGATCGGGAGGCTTTGCGCAGGGTCCTGTCGAGCGGATCCGGGCATTATACGCACGCCATGGTCATCGGCCATGGACGAGTCAGGGACGCTGTAGCAACCGATAGTCCCGGCTGCCGTCCGCGTACTCGATGATCATCAGATCGGCTTGCGAACCGGGCGTGAACGGCTGGCCGGTGGCCATCCAGAGCAGCCGGATCACACCCTCATCCGGGGTCTCCACGGACACCCGCAGCCAACGGGCGTCTTCACTTTCCCGCTCGACCGCGACCACCGGAACCCGGACCACATCGTGGCTGAGCACCTCCGGCGTGGACCAGCGGACATACAGCAGCGCACCCAGAATCACCAGCATCCCGATCGCTGCGATCGCGGCCCGCGTGTTGCGGATCGCGTGGGCCATCCGGTTCCAGAAACCCATGTCCATCCCGCACAGCCTCCCTGAAACGCCGCATGATGCGCTACGCGGCACCGGTGCAAAAGCCTCCCCTGATTCGAGAACACCTGCGGATCCTCGCGCCGCGCCCCGCCCCAGGCATGGTGACCCGATCCCCGTTCCTACAGGTGCCTGTTGTAGCATGCGTCGAACCGATTCCGAGAGAAGCGTCGTGTCCCCGAAACCCGAAGGTGTTCGTGATGCCATCGAACGGATTGCTGCGATCCGCATCGCCGCGGACCCCGAGTCGGTGATGCAGGGGGCGGCAAAGCGGATCGCCGAGGTGCTCACCGCGGCGGTTGCGGCCCGCGGCGTGGCCACGATGGCGCTGGCCGGAGGCAGCACACCACGCCAGGTTTACCGCCTGCTGTCGGCCGCACCGCACGATCGCGCGATTCCCTGGGAACACGTACGTCTGTTCCTGGGGGATGAGCGCTGCGTTCCAGCGGACCATCCCGACAGCAACCAGCGCATGGTGAGCGAATCGCTGCTGGCGC
>SLNI01000086.1 GCA_007133115.1 Thioalkalivibrio sp.
GAATCACCGCCTCCCGAATTCCCGCGTTCTCGATCAAGCCCGCCACGCGTGCCGCATCGTCGGCGCCCGGCGCCAGTTCCCGCAACTCGTCCTGGTTCAGCTTCACGTAGTCCGCACCCCGAATCCCTTCCACGACCGCAACGGGCTCGTACCAGGGAGCGCGCAGGTTCACGTCCACGAAGCGGCGCCGCGTATGGCGCGCGAGCCAGGCGCAGGCACTGCGACTCGGCTCTGCACGCAACGCGAGGCTGCCGTGATAGAGCAGGGGAACCGAACCGACGACCGCGGTCTCCAGCGCAGCCGGATCGACGCGGTCATACGCCTGGTCGGGAAGAATGTCGTAGCGGGGCTCCCCCGCTTCGAACGTCACCTGTACCCGGCCCGTGGGCGCGTCCGGAACGACCTGCAGGCCGCGGGTGTCGAGACCCGCGGCCACCATGGCCGCACGGACTCGATCTCCGAGCGCATCGACTCCGACAGCCCCGACGAAAAGCGGATCCCCCCCGAGCATGCGCAGGTTCCAGGCGACATTGAAGGGGGCGCCCCCAAGGACGTCCGAGCCCTCCGGAAAGCTGTCGAAGAGCACCTCTCCGAAGATTACCGGCGATTCCATCGGTGGCATGGAAGGGTCGAACATCTGCTTTCCCCGTCGGGTGGCTTGCACGGGTGACTGTACCGGCCCGGCGGCCGATCCTGCAATCAGGCCGGTATCTGGCGGAACGGGGTCCTGTCCGGAAGCTCGATCTCGATGCCCACAGGAAGGTGGTCGGAAAGCCGCACGTCGTAGACGCGCATGTCGCTGACGCTGAGATCCCGGGTCAGCAGGATGTGGTCGTAGACCAGCTTCGGGTCCCAGGACGGGTAGGTGGCGGCGCCGGGCGTGGGATCCTGCAGCCCCGTGCGCGAAACCAGGTGTTTGAACTCGCGGCTCTCCGGGTGGCAGTTGAAATCGCCCATCACCACCGCGTGCGGCTCGTAAGCGAGGCGCTCCGCGATGTAATCGAGTTGCGAGCGCCGTGCATGCCGGCCCAGCGCCAGATGGACCTGGTACAGCACGAGGTCTTCGCCATTGGCCAGCGCAAAGCGGGCCTCGATCGCTCCGCGCCCCGGAATCTTTCCCGGCAGCCGGTGCATGGTCACCCGGTCGGGTTCGACGCGCGAGAGCAGGCCCATCGCGTGTTTGGCGAAGGTGCCCAGGTCCCGGTTGATACGGGTATACGCGTGAGGGAAGCCGCCACGCTCGGAAAGATAGGCCGTCAGGTCGACGTAGTTGCTGCGCAGGCTGCCCGCATCCAGTTCCTGCAGCCCCACCACGTCGAAGGCCGAAATGAACTGCGCGACGCGGTCGAGGTTGGTCATGCGGCCCCCGTAGGGCAGCAGGTGCTTCCAGCTATGCGTCAGGTAGTGATGCGGCTTCGAGGAATGAATGCCCACCTGAGCGTTGAAACTCAGCAGCCGAAGGCGTCGCCCGGAGGGCGGTGTCTCGGCCTCGATGGGCTGCAGCTCACCGCCGTCCGTCTGCTCCAGCTTGACGAGGGACAACGCAGTCTCCCCGTGGAATCAGGAAGTCTGCGCGATGAGATGATCGACCACCTCGAGCATGGCCTCGTGACTTCCGGTCATGCCAGCCGAGACCACCGCGCGGCCGTCCACGACCATCGACGGCACCCCTTCGACCTGGAACGCCTGGACGAGCAGGCTGGCGTCTCCAACCTGTTCGGACACCTCGGGCGAGCGCATCATGGCGCCAAAGGCGTCCGCATCCAGCCCGATCTGGTCGATGAAACGCAGAATGGCGCTCTCCGAAGTCAGGTTGCGGCCCTGGACGTGAATGGCCTCGAAGAAAGGCTGGTGCACCTGTTCGAGCACGTCGAGTGCGCTGGCGGCAAAGAAGACGCGCGCATGCCGAGCCCAGGTATCGTTGAATGGCGCCGGGAGATGGCTGAACTCCACATGCTCCGGCAAGTTCTTCTTCCACGCATCGACCAGCGGCTCGAAGCTGTAGCAATGCGGGCAACCGTACCAGAACACTTCGACGACCTGGACGCGCCCCTCGGGCAGTCCTGTGGGTACACGCGGGATCAGCGCACGGTAGTCACGGCCTGCCACGGGCTCACGGGCGAACGAGGTGCCCGCAGCGAGCAGCGCTCCGCTACCGATCAGGGAGCCGATAAAGCGACGTCGATTGATCATCCAGATCTCCTTTGGTTTCTGGGGCGCCGGCAACCCGGCTGTGCCGATGGCGCGCATTGTGTCAAGTGTGTGGTTCGACGCGGTTTCGCCGCATTCGTTCGCTCGAACTTTACCGCGCGATGTTCGCGCGACGCAGGAATCACGCACAAAAAAGGGTGGCCGCGCCACCCTTTCTCGCGTGCGCCCCGATCAGGGTCACTCGGCCCGCAGACCCGCCATGTACTCGGAAACCGCCTGGATGTCCGCATCGGACATCTTCGACGCCAGGTTACGCATCATGCGGCCGTTGTCGTTGGCGCGCTGGGCACTCCGGAAATACCGAAGCTGATCCGCGTTGTACTGCGCATGCTGGCCCGCAACCATGGGGAACAGGGCGGCGGGGTTGCCCCCACCCGTGGCGCCATGACAGGCCGTGCAGGCCGCCACACCAGCGGTCGGGATGCCGCCGCGGTAGATCCGCTCACCGCGCTCGGCGAGCGACTCGTCGGCGGTGCCAGTCGACATCTGCTGACGCGCGTAAAAGGCGCCGAGGTCCCGCATGTCCTGTTCGTCGAGGTTGGCGACCTGCCCCGCCATCAGGGCGTTTTCGCGGCGGCCAGACTTGTAGTCCATCAGCTGCTTGTAGACGTATTCGGCGTGCTGCCCGGCCAGCTTCGGCCACTCGGGGTTGACGCTGTTCCCATCGGCGCCATGGCAGGCCGCACAGGCCTGGGACAATTGCTGACCACGCGTCGGATCGCCGGCCTGCGCCGCCATGGGCAGCAGAAGCGCCAGGGACAGAACCGCGTAAAGGCTTGCACGCACGTAATTCATGATCGACGATACTCCAGCTTGAAAACTCGTGAGCCGGCAGGGCCGGGCCTTGTGTCCCCCGGCCGGGGGGAACCAAAATAAGGGGCGCTTTATATAGCATATGTGCCGATACCCGGCAAAGAATCCCAACCCGCCCCGTCGACTTCAGGATCCCCATGCAGAACCCCTTTCGAGAAGCCGAATTTCTGCTTGGAGCGACCCACCTCGACCAGTTGCCCGAGGACACCGGAGCCGAACTCGCCTTTGCCGGCCGCTCCAACGCCGGCAAGTCCAGCGCACTGAACACCCTGTGCGGCCGCAGAGCGCTGGCCCGCGTGAGTCGAACACCCGGCCGAACCCAGGAAATCAACGTTTTTCAGCTGCCACCCGACGGCCGGCAGCGCTTGATCGACCTGCCCGGCTACGGCTACGCCAAAGTCACCCCCCGGCAGCGCGAACACTGGAATCGATTGATCGGACGCTACCTGCGGGAGCGAGAGAGCCTGGCCGGTCTGGTGCTGATCATGGACGTGCGACACCCACTGACCCCACTGGACGAGAACCTGCTGCAGTGGCTCGGACCGCAGTCCAGGCGGCTGCATGTCGTGCTGACCAAGGCCGACAAGCTGTCCCGATCCGAGGGGCAGCGTCAATTGTTCGCGACCCGGAAAGGGCTGGAGGAGCGCGGGCTGGACGCCACACTGCAGACGTTTTCGGCCCTGAAACGGGAAGGTGTCGAGGACTTGCAGGCGCTGCTGCTGGACTGGCTGA
>SLNI01000242.1 GCA_007133115.1 Thioalkalivibrio sp.
ACGTGGTCGCTGTACGCGAATCCGGCGCTGCCCGCCCCCGACGAATTCGACGGTCTGATCGTTCTGGGCGGCGGCATGAGCGTGCACGACGGCGAACGGTACGCCTGGCTTGCGCCGGAACGGGCGCTGATCCGCGCAGCGCTGGCGGCCGGAAAGCGGGTGGTCGGCATTTGCCTGGGTGCCCAGCAGCTCGCACATGCGCTGGGCGCGAAGGTGGTGCCCAACGCGGAGCGCGAAGTGGGCTTCTGGCCCATCCAGCGTGTCGGCGAGACCCTGCCCTTGCCCGTCGAAGTGCCCGCCTGCCACTGGCATGGCGAGACCTTCGAGCTTCCCGCAGGTGCGCGCCTGCTGGCGAAAAGCGAAGCCTGCCGAAACCAGGTGTTCGTGACCCAGGACGGGCTCGGCCTCGGCCTGCAATGCCATCTCGAGGCCACACCGGACTGGGTCGACGCCTGCTGCACGCACGACGCCGGCTATCTGGTTCCCGGCCCGTGGATGCAGGATGCCGCCCGGCTGCGTGCGGAGAGAAATGCCTACGGGCCGATGCACGGTGCCCTTGCCGATCTCCTCGATGCTTTCTTCGCACCCACCCGCCAGGATCGTCGTGGAATCGAGAGCGAGGCGCCGGGCTGAGGGCATGAGAAGCCCGCGCGCCTCACCTTTGCACGGGCCCGCCCATGCTCCGGAACCTCATTCCGCTATGATGGGTGCCCCGCTTCCAACCCGGTTCTGCCCATGATGCTCGGATCCCCTGGCGCCCCGGGCGCCACTCGCCTGATGCTGCTCGGTTCGGGAGAACTCGGCAAGGAAGTCGCCATCGAGGCGCAGCGTTTCGGCGTCGAGGTGATCGCCGTCGATCGCTACGCGGGCGCACCCGCGATGCAGGTGGCCCATCGCAGCCATGTGATCAACATGCTCGACGGGCAGGCCCTGGCCGCGCTGGTTGCACAGGAAAATCCGACGCTGATCGTGCCCGAGATCGAAGCCATCGCGACTGCCACGCTGGTCGAACTGGAACAACAGGGCCGATGCATCATCCCCACCGCCCGCGCAACGCACCTGACCATGAACCGCGAGGGCATCCGTCGCCTGGCCGCGGAAGAACTGGCCTTGCCCACCTCGCCCTATCGCTTCGCCGATGACGAGGCCGGCTATCTCGAGGCCGTGGCGCACATCGGGCTCCCCTGCGTCGTCAAGCCAGTCATGAGCTCGTCCGGCAAGGGCCAGAGCGTCGTACGCGACGAAGCGGCCATCCTGCCCGCGTGGCACGACGCCCAACAGGGCGGACGCGCGGGATCGGGACGCGTCATCGTCGAGGGCTTCGTCGACTTCGACTACGAAATCACGCTGCTGACACTGCGCCACGGGGACCGCACAAGCTTCTGCGCCCCGATCGGGCATCGCCAGGTCGACGGCGATTACCGCGAATCCTGGCAGCCGCACGCGATGACCGACACCGCGCTGGCCCGGGCGCAGGAAATCGCCCGGGCGGTGACCGGGAATCTCGGCGGCCGCGGCATTTTCGGCGTGGAACTGTTCGTGCGCGGCGAACAGGTCTGGTTCAGCGAAGTCTCGCCCCGTCCGCACGATACCGGCATGGTCACGCTGATCTCGCAGGAACTCTCGGAATTCGCGCTGCACCTGCGCGCGATCCTGGATCTGCCGGTACCGGAGATCCGGCTTTTGGGACCCTCGGCGTCCGTCGCACTGCTCGCCGAAGGCTGCTCGCGGGACATCGGCTTCGAGGGTCTGGACGCGGCCCTCGGCGAACCCGACACGGCGCTGCGACTGTTCGGAAAGCCCGAGGTCGATGGCCGACGGCGGGTCGGCGTCGCGCTTGCACGCGGCGACACCCTGGAACGTGCGCGCGAGAAGGCCCTGCGGGTCGCTCATGCTGTAAAAATCCGGTTGCCGCCCAGTCCCTGACCGATCGTCGACCTCGGTTCGCGGCGTTGGCGATCCGGCTGCACCATCTCAGGGCGCTTCATCGCTCTGTAAACGTGCATGCACTGCGTTCCGCGCTCGAGGTCTGCACGCCACGAACGGTACACCGCAGAAATATTGCGATCTTCAGGAATGGCAAGCGTCTTGCTTCCTTTCTGGTCAGGCATGGGAGGTTCCAGATCCGAGAGGATCCCTCCTCCTCACCGATAGATTGCAGCACCAATGGGTGACTAGGGTTCCGGTCCGGATTTTGCGGATGTCTGGTCCGAGAGTTGCCGACCTCCCCCGGGTTCAACGGTTGGGGTTACACGGCGGGACAAAAGCCCGGGAGATGTGCGAAAGCCGACGTTCTCCCGTGCCATGGCCTGACACCGGTAACCACAAGGGAATTTCTGATGAACCCGATTCGCCACGCTTTTCTTCGCCTTCCCACGCGCCTTGCCGTCCTCGGCGCCCTGCTGGCCGCGCTGACTGTGGCCGGCTGACAATCCCGTGGGCCACACCGAACCCGAACTGCGCGCCGAGATCCGCGACCCGACGGGTCTACCCCTCGCTGTCGTGGGGGACCCCCATGGGGAGGGCGGAAAAGGCCAAAGCCCGTCGCCGACCATTGCAGTACCGGGTCGAAGCGATAGGTTCGAGCCAATCCCCATGGTGCGAGGAGCCACCCCAGGCAATGAAAAACACGAGCCACGGAAGGACACGGCAAAAGAGGTTCGTTCCATGTTTTGTCCGCGTATTTCCGTGTCCTTCCGTGGCTCTGTTTTCACGCTAACAAGGCGCCTTCTTCAGGGTGACGCTGCGCGCTTCCGCGCTACGTTAGGATATCGGGCCCCGCCAAAAGCGATCGCGGCCGAGGGCACCCTATACACACAGGAGAACGGACGATGACCCATCCGGATACGGCTCCCGATGCCGTGGTGCACCGGGACAGCGTTCCTGGCGGCCGCTACTGGTCGATGGTGATCCGGCGCGGCTACACGCTGCGGCTGGTCGACCGCGACGGCAAGGCCAACGTGTCGGCACTGCTGTACAACCCGCAGAACCTGCTCGAGCGCTACAACATGGCCGATACCCTGAAGGGCCAGCACACATCAAAACTGACCCGCGGCAACATGCTGTATTCGGACATGGGCCGGGTGATGCTGTCCATCGTCGAGGACACGGCGGGCTGGCACGACACCATCGGCGGCATCACCCGCGATGCCGACATCGTGCGCAAGTACGGCGAGCACCGTTACCAGGAGGTCCGCAACGATTTCTACCGCAGCGGCCGTGAGCTGTTCCTGATCGAACTGGCCAAGTGGGGCCTGGGCAAGCGCGACCTGGTCGCCAACCTGAATTTCTTCAGCAAGGTCTTCGCGGGGGCGGACGGCGTGCTGCACTTCGACGCCGATCACAGCCAACCCGGCGACTACGTCGACCTGCGCGCGGAGATGGACACGCTGGTGGTGCTGAACACGGCGCCGCACCCTATGGACCCGACACCGGCCTACGAGCCGGGTGCCGTGGACCTGGTGATCTACCGATCGCCGCCGGTGGCCGACGACGACGTATGTGTGAATTTCCGTCCCGAGAACGCGCGCGCCTTTGCCAACACCGCGATCCATAACTGCCAGGGGTGAGGACATGAGTGGAATCAATCTTGCGGAGAGCCCGCTGGACCCTTCCGACGCGGTGTACCGGGAGGTCGTGCCCGCCGGCGAATCCTGGCTGCACGTGCTGCGCAGGGGCCAGACCCTACGGATCCTCGATCTCGAGGGCAACCAGGCCGTGGATACGCTTTTCTATAGCCTGG
>SLNI01000082.1 GCA_007133115.1 Thioalkalivibrio sp.
GCGTGGTAGCTCGGGAAGTCGAGCGTGACCACATAGCCATCCAGCTGACGGTCCCGGGCGTTCTGCGCGAGCATCGCCTGCGAGGAGGCCGGGACGCCCCCGAGCCGCTGGTTGTCGGGCAGGTGCAGCGTCCAGGACTGGGTCGCATCGAGCACGTTCTCCTCGTAGCGCGACGTGAGTTCGGACAGGCGCGATTCGATCTCGCGAAAACGGGCCTTCGCTTCGGGGGGAAGATCGACGCCGCTAAGGTGGAAATCGCGCAGGGCATCCCGAACGAGCTTGCGTCGATCGGATGAAAAACCAATAAAATCAGCGCTTTGAGATATCCTGTCGAATGCCTTGAATAGCTCTGTATTATGGGAAATCTCAGTTCCATAGTCCGAGAGCTTGGGCAAACAGGCATTGTGGGCCGCGCGCAGGGCTTCGGTGTTCATCACGGAATTGAGATGGCGCACCGGTGACCAGGCGGCATCCAGCCGCATTTCCAGCTCTTGCAGGGGCACGATGAATTCATCCCAGGTCGGATTTTCGGGCAACCGGGCCAGGCGTTCGGCCAGCGCGGCCCGGTTCTCGGCCAGGATGGTGTCGATCGCGGGTTCGACGTGCTCCGGCAGGATGCTCCGGAAAGCGGGCAAGGCGTCGGTGGCAAGCAAAGGATTGGACACGGGGACTCCCTTCAGGAAATGGGTCAATAACGGAGGGTCAGCGCCCAGAGCGCCAGGCTCGCGGCGACGACGAACACCAAGCCCGAACCATACGCCCGCAGGCGCTGGCGCAACAGAAGCTTGGCCTCGCTCAGGGTAGAGAGCAGAAGGATGCGCTGGGTTCCATGGTCGCCGCGCCGCATGAGGTGGAAGGCGTCCGGCTGCTCCTCCGCGGCCATGAGGCGCTCGACCTCCACGCGCGCTGCGGCCCGGACGCGTTTCCAATCGTCGAGGGAAAGCCGGCCGTCGCCGCTGGAGTCGTAGCGTCGAATGATCTCGGGGTCGTTCTTCCAGCGGGAGAGGAGATCCTTCATGCGCTCTTCGCGCTCCTGTCCCTCGTGGTGGACCGTCCGGAACTCGCCCACCACCAGCAACGGCTGATGCGCGTGGAGGCGTTCTTCCGTGTAGCGATAACGGCCGCCGGATAACCATCCGCGGTTGACCCTCGGGCCGAAATCGCTGCCAGGATTTGACCCTGTCCAGGTGTCGCGGTCCGGGCGGATGATGACCGCGCCCTCCGGGTCGACCACGCAGCGCCCGGTTTCGTCGCGCAGTTCGAACAGGTCGCCCGACTGGCCCCGTTCGATCACGGCCCTGCGACGGTTGCGCCCGCGGCCCCGATGGTCCTCGATGGTGTACCGGTACCAGACGCAGGGTAAGCCGGTCAGCCGGGCGTGGATTTCAGGCCCCGGCAGCCAACCGGCCATTCCCTCCAGCTCGACGAATCCCTGCGGCGCGGAACGGATTCGGGCCGTTGGGGTATCCGCGATCAGACGTAACAGTCGGCTGAAGCGCAGGAACCCGTACAGACCCATGGCGGCGGCGGCGACCAGCGCGCCGAATCCCAACCCGAACTCGGCCGCGTCGGCGTGAATGAACCAATGCTGGAACGGCGCGACCATCGGGAATCGAAACGGGGCGGACTCAGGTTCGGAACAGGGTGGCGACGTCCACGTCGCGCAGATGCGACGGGTCGAACTCGAGGAGTTCGAATGGCCCGAATCCCAGCGACCGGGCCACCAGAACATCGGGGAACTGTTCGATGCGCACGTTGTTGCGGTTCACAGCGGCATTGTAGAACTCGCGTCGGTCGGCGATTGCACTCTCGAGACCGGTGATTCGGCGCGCAAGTTGATTGAAAACCTCGTTGGCGCGAAGCTCGGGGTAATCCTCGGCCAGGGCAAAGATCTGGCCCAGTCCGATCCGAAGCTCGTTTTCGGCCTGTCCGAGCGCAGGCAGATCCCCCGCTCGCTGAGCCGTTTCGGCCCGGGTCCGGGCGCGGATGACCTTTTCGAGCGTTTCCTGCTCGTAGCCCATGTACTCGCGCGCCACCGCGACGAGCTTGGGGAGCTCGTCGTTGCGCTGTTTCAACAGAACGTCGATATTGGCCCAGGATTGCGCGACCGCGTGCTTGACCGCAACCAGCGCGTTGTAGATGACGATCCCGTACAGGGCGACTGCGACGACGACGACCAGCAAGACAATCGTTCCAAGGCCCATGGTAGTTCCCCCCTGAATGGGTCGCGCAAGCCAGCAGGTGGCCCTGAATCGGTAGGTGACCGCGAGCGCTTGCGCCTAGACGTCGACGTTTTCCGCGCTCAGGGCCCGGGCCTCGATGAACTCGCGCCGCGGCTCCACCTGGTCGCCCATGAGGGTGGTGAAGATTTCGTCGGCCCGGATCGCGTCCTCGATGCGCACCTGAAGCAGGCGGCGGGTTTCGGGATTCATTGTGGTGTCCCAGAGCTGGTCGGGGTTCATTTCACCGAGACCCTTGTAGCGCTGAACACCCAGACCCCGCCGGCCTTCCTGCAACAGCCAGTGCATCGCGTCGGCAAAGGACACGATCTCCAGTCTGCGCTCGCCGCGCTGAATGTATGCCCCCGGTTCGAGGAGACCATGAAGCGTCTCGCTCATGTCCAGCAGCGCCCGGAAATCACGCGAAGCGAGCACTTCGTCATTGATGTATTGCGAGAACGGAGCGCCGTGTTCGATGCGGTCCAGGCTCAGTTGCTGGATGCCATCGAGATCCCTGGGGGCCCCGAGGCTGTAGCGGTTGGCTCCGGCGCGATCGCTGGAAAGTTGGGAAAGAAGCCGCTCGAACCAGTTGCGCACCTCGGGATTCGCGACGATGCGGGGTTCCGGCATCGGGTCCGCTTCGAACATCGCCCGCAGGATGCGCGAGTCGTAGAGGCGGCCCAGACGAGTCAACGCGCGCTCGGCTTTCTGGTAATCCATGACCAGGCGTTCAAAGGCTTCGGGTGAGATCGGAGGCGCGTCGGCGGACACATGGAGAAACGCGTTGTCCAGCGCGAGGGAAAGCACGATCTCCTGCATTTCGGCCTCGTCGCGGACGTACTGTTCGCGCTTACCCCGCTTGATCTTGTAGAGCGGCGGTTGGGCGATGTACACGCGGCCCAGTTCGATCAGTTCACGCATCTGCCGGAAAAAGAACGTCAACAGCAAGGTACGGATGTGCGATCCATCGACGTCCGCGTCGGTCATGATGATCACGCGGTGGTAGCGCAACCGTTCCGGATTGTAGTCGTCCTTGCCGATCCCGCAGCCCAGCGCCGTGATCAACGTACCGACCTCGGCCGAGCCGAGCATGCGGTCGAAGCGCGCGCGCTCGACGTTCAGGATCTTGCCTTTCAGCGGAAGGATCGCCTGGAAATGGCGGTCGCGTCCCTGCTTGGCGGAGCCTCCGGCCGAATCGCCCTCGACCAGAAACAGTTCCGACTTGGCGGGATCCTTTTCCTGGCAGTCGGCGAGCTTGCCGGGCAGCCCGGCGATGTCCAGCGCGCCCTTGCGACGGGTCACCTCGCGAGCACGCCGAGCGGCTTCGCGGGCACGGGCAGCTTCGATGACCTTACTGGTGATCGCCTTGGCTTCGGCCGGATGTTCCAACAGAAAGTCATTCAGGATCTCGGAAAGAACGCTTTCCACCAATGGCTTCACTTCCGAGGAAACGAGCTTGTCCTTCGTCTGAGACGAAAACTTGGGATCGGGCACCTTCACCGAGAGGACCGCGGTCAATCC
>SLNI01000070.1 GCA_007133115.1 Thioalkalivibrio sp.
CGGATGTACTTGGGCTCGTTGAACAGCAGCTGGCTGTCGCGCATCTCCTTGCTCGGCCCGCTCACCTCGGCAAGCTTCGGAATGTGCTTGCCCCAGGGCTTGGTCGTGATCGGTGACAGGAACTCCTTCTCCCTGCCGTCCCGGAACTTGATCTTCCAGGCGATGGTGCCGCGCTCCTCATCGCGGTCCACGCGCACGCTGTGCCCCAGCGGCGCGAAGTCGGCATAGCCGCGCGCATCAATGGCGTGGTGCGGGCAGGCCTTCACGCAGGAGTAGCACTCCCAGCACATGCTGGGCTCGATGTTGTACGCGCGACGCGTGGTGGGGTCGATATGCATGATGTCTGACGGGCAGATGTCCACGCAGTACCCACAGCCATCGCATCGGGTCATGTAAACGAAAGTTGGCATGGTGATCCTCGATCAATGCTGTTGATCAGTTGACTGGATTAGTAGTGGTTGGGCGCTTCACGCTTGATGCCCAGACCCATGTCCATGGGTGCATCCCGCAGCAACTCCAGCGAATGACGCTGCTGCTGAGCGGGGTCGTCGCGGGTGATGGTCGGGAGATTTTCCGCGGAACCGTCTGCCCGGGTGATGCGCTTCTGGTAGGCCGCGGCAGGTTTGAAGAACATGTGCGCGAACTTGGACCAGTACACAGACCCGAACAACGTGGTGGTGCCGGCGATGAACAGCACGAAGAAGAGCCAGCCCAGCGCGCCCATGCCCTGGGTGAACGACCAGAGAAGTGCGAAGGTCGACATCACGAGCAGCGACAGGATGAACAGGTCGGCACGAGACACAGCGAACAGGGGACGGCTCTCGGATGACAGATCGACGCGGATCGCGAACCAGAACCAGTAGCCGCCAACGGCCAGCGACAGTGCGCTGAGGTGCCACAGCAGCGGCAGGATCGCGGACGTCTGAGCGCCCTGGGCGGTGTGCGCGAAGATCAGGATGGCCGACGTGATCACGAACACGATAAAGCCGTACATCATGAACAGGTGGGAGATCCGGCGCTGGGAGTTGGCAAACTCGCCCGCGGTCAGAACCTCTTTTCCGACGGTCTTGATCATCAGCCCGAGCTTCTCGCCGCTACCGACGCTGCGTTTCGCGTTCGCCTGGGCCTTTTTCGCGTTTTCGAAGAAGTACTTGGCGTTTTTCTTGTGGATCATGTCGAGAATCGTGCCACCGGCCACGAGGATGACCATGAGCACGACGTAAGCCTGCATGACCGCCGGCGGAATGACGGCAGCGAGTTCGGCGAAGGGATTGCTAGTAATCACGGGCTACAGCCTCCTAGGTGGATCGGGAATCGTGCGAGTCTGTTGCATTCCAATTTTCGATTCAAATCAAAGTTACTTGCGTTTCCATAAGCCCAGCTTATACCGGTTCCGTTCGGCACGGGAACCGGACGGTGCTACAGCAGGGGGGAACCGTGGCAACGAGCCCGCTGTGCAGCGTTCTCTGCGCACGCCAGGTGGGGGGAGTCTACTCCGTTCCGCGCGTGCCGACGGGACCGAGGATAAATGTTGTTTATTAGAATATTCGAAAAAACCGGTTTCTGCTTTCGATCCGAAATGCAGGTTCACATGGCCCTGTGTTGTGCTACGTTACCGCGGCCTGTGCCCGTGACACCCGCAGCCGGGTATCCCGGGCGCCACCCAAAAGACGGCGATGCCGCAATTTCAACACCCATTCCTGGCAGGAGACAGAGTCCATGATCAAACCACACGGCGCGGATACCCTGAAGCCGCTATTCGTTTACGACACCGAAAAACATCATGCCCTGATGCACGAGGCCGAATCCCTCCCCTCCGTGGTGATCAGCTCCGCTGCGGCCGGGAATGCCGTGATGATGGGCGGCGGCTACTTCACGCCCCTCGACGGCTTCATGAACGTCGCCGACGCGATGGGCTGCGCAGAACACATGAGGACGAGCGCCAGTGTCTTCTTCCCGGTACCGGTGGTCAACCTGCTGGAGAACGCCGACGCGATCCGGGGGGCCAAACGAATCGCCCTGCGTGACCCCAACATGGAAGGCAATCCGGTCCTCGCCATTCAGGACGTCGAGGCGATCGAGGAATTCACTCCCGAACAGATGGAGGTGATGACCCAGAAGGTCTACGGCACCACCGACCCCGAACACCCCGGCGTCGCGGCCTTCAACAGTGTCGGCCGCATCTGCGTGTCCGGCCCGATCCAGGTGCTGCACTTCTCGTATTTCCAGGACGACTTCCCCGACACCTTCCGCACCGCCGTCGAGATCCGCAACGAGATCAGCGAGCGCGGCTGGAACAAGGTGGTCGCATTCCAGACCCGCAACCCCATGCACCGCGCGCACGAGGAGCTGTGCCGTATGGCGATGGATCAACTGAACGCGGACGGCGTCGTCATCCATATGCTGCTGGGCAAACTCAAGGCGGGCGACATCCCCGCCCCGGTACGTGACGCGTCGATTCGCAAGATGGCCGAACTCTACTTCCCGCCCAACACCGTGATGATCACCGGTTACGGCTTCGACATGCTGTACGCGGGACCCCGTGAGGCCGTCCTCCACGCGCTGTTCCGACAGAACATGGGGGCGACCCACTTCATCATCGGCCGCGACCACGCCGGCGTCGGTGACTACTATGGGGCCTTCGATGCCCAGACCATCTTCGACAGCGAGGTACCTGCCGACGCCCTGGAGATCGAAATCTTCCGCGCCGACCATACCGCCTACTCGAAGAAGCTCAACCGCGTCGTGATGATGCGTGATGTGCCCGATCACTCCAAGGAGGACTTCGTGCTCCTGTCCGGCACGAAGGTGCGCGAGATGCTCGGGCGTGGCGAGGCGCCGCCGCCCGAATTCTCTCGTCCGGAAGTGGCGCAGATCCTGATGGACTATTACCAGAGCCTCGACAGGAAGTAGTAGGCGTTCGGCCGCCGCCGAACGTGCGAACGCCGGTGCCGGGAGCCAACCCTCCCGGCACCGGCGTTCTGCATTCCGATCAATATTCCTTCGTCAGGACAGCCTGGATGTCCGCGAAGGTCCGGGCGACATCGAAGGTCTGCACTGGCAACCCGAGCTGGCGCCCGATCTGCGTCGCCGAGAAGACCCCGCGGATACGCGTGACCCCGGCCACCGGGTCCGTCTCCCCAACCAGTGCGTGCTGCCGCCCCCAGTTCTTCAGTGTCGCAACGACATCTCCCACCTCGGCGTGCATCACGCGGCTCAGCTCCAGAAGATCCATGGTCTCAAGCGGCGCCATCAGGTCGCGGACCCTCAGGTCATCGAATCGCAGACCCCGTTCACGCACGATCTGGACAGGCCGCTCGCCCTGGGTGTCACGGGCGGTGATCAAGCCGAGCACGCGCTCCCCTTCCACCACGATCAGCAGGCGCACACCCCGGGCGATCATTTCATCGGTCGCCTGGCCCAATGTCGCATCGGGACCGACGGTGGCCACCGGAACCTTGCGGAAGTCGGTCATCACGCAGAGCGCCGAGGACGACATCGTGACCTTGGGGGCCGCTTCGGTCACCTGCTGGAGTCCGGTTCCGGGGGCCGCCTTGTGTGAAGGCAGGGGCTTGTGCGGGTTTTCTGCGGTCATGGCGTCCTCTCCATCCAGGGAAGGGTGATAACGATGCCTGCCCGGGCGCGCGCTGACAAGCCAACCTTCCCAATCTGGACAAAAGGCCGGTCCGAGCGGCGGACTGTGCGGACTCCGGGGCCCGGTGTTTGGCCGGTGCTC
>SLNI01000050.1 GCA_007133115.1 Thioalkalivibrio sp.
ACAAGGCTTGCAAGAACCCCGAGTACGAGCGGCGAGCGGCGCGGCGCCCGGGGAGCGGAAAGGTCGGTGATCGGCATGGCGGGTGCGGGTCGGCATGACCACCGAGCCTCAGCCGGCGCTACCCATCTGGCTCTGTTCGTAGTTCTGCAGCCCGACCCGCTCGACCAGAGCGAGGGGGGTCTCGAGCCATTCCACGTGTTGCTCTGCGCTCTCCAGGACGTCCTCGTTCTTTAATGCGAGGTTCAGGTATCGTAGGACTTCCGGGTTACCCTTCATGGCAGGCTCCTAGATTTTTCGGCGTTCGGCCCGGGCGAATCCCGGGGCCGCGGCACGGGGCTGAGAGGCATGATTCGGCGCGGCGAGCTTCCGGGTCATGGGTATCACGCCTGCAGCTGAAGTTCCAGATTCGCCACCTCTTCCCGTCGATCACGCAACAGGCCCAGCGCCCTCTGTCCAACATTTCCCGCCTTCGGAACAGACCCCGAGCCGTGTGCGTCGATCGCGCATGTGCAAACCGGGATCAGTGCTTGCCAGATTCCGGCTGGCAACCTCCCGAATACGCTTGCGCATGCAGACGCACATGAATCGGTCCCGCGAGTGGACATGGCTTTCGCGCATCTTATTGTTAATGCGAATCGTTTGCAACCGAGTCTGAAAAGACAACACTACGAGCAGGCATGACCACCATCGGAATATGCCGAAGTGATAATGTGCTTCGGCCAGCGGTCTTTTTCGGCCGCGGCAATGATGCCTTGACGCGGAGACCCTATGGAACTCGACCCCCTTCTGCTATCCCGCATCCAGTTCGCGTTCGTGGTGTCCTTTCACGCGATCTTTCCGGTATTCACTATCGGTCTGGCCACCTACATCGCCCTGCTCGAGGGCATCGCCTACCGTACCCAGGATCCGCATTGGGCGCGGCTGTCGCAATTCTGGATCAAGATCTTTGCCGTAGTCTTCGGCATGGGAGTGGTTTCGGGACTGGTCATGGCCTTCCAGTTCGGGACCAACTGGAGCGAATTCTCCTACCGCAGCGCCAATTTCCTGGGTCCGGTCCTCGCCTATGAAGTGGTCACCGCCTTCTTCCTGGAGGCGGCCTTCCTTGGCGTGCTGCTGTTCGGGCGCAACAAGGTTCCGCCGGGCGTACACCTGTTCGCGGCGATCATGGTCGCGGTCGGAACCTTCATCTCCTCGTTCTGGATCCTTTCCGCCAATTCCTGGATGCAGACGCCGGCCGGTTTCGAACTCCGCGACGGCATGGTGCACGTGACCAGCTGGCTGGAGGCCATCTTCAATCCGTCCTTCCCCTACCGCTTCATGCACATGGCCGTGGCCTCGCTGCTGACCGGCGGCTTCGTGGTGGCGGGCATCTCGGCCTGGTACCTGCTGCGGGGGCACGCGGTCACTGCCAGCAAGCGCGCGCTCAAGATGACCCTGATCATGCTGGCGGTCGCGGCTCCGGCGCAGCTGATCATCGGTGACTACCACGGCCTGAACACCCTGGAGCACCAGCCGGCCAAGGTCGCGGCCATGGAGGGCGCGTGGGAGACGCAGGAGGGGCTTCCCCTGCTGCTGTTCGCGATCCCGGACCAGGCCAACGAAACCAATCATTTCGAAATCGGCATCCCGAAGCTGGCGAGCCTGATCCTCACCCACGAATGGGACGGCGAGGTGCTGGGGCTGAAGGAATGGCCCGCCGAGGAACGTCCTCCGGTGGGCATCGTGTTCTGGTCCTTCCGGGTGATGGTGGCCATCGGGATGGTGATGATCGGCGTCGCGCTCTGGGGCGCCTGGCTGCTGTACCGCAGGCGGCTGATCGATAACCGCCTGTTCCTGCGCGTGCTGACGCTGATGATCCCGCTTCCCTTCGTCGCGGTACTGGCGGGCTGGTTCGTCACCGAGGTCGGCCGCCAACCCTATGTGCTCTACGGGGTGATCACGGTGCAGGAGGGTCTGACACCAAGCCTGACCGGTGGCATGGCGCTGTTCACGCTGATCGGTTACGTCCTGGTCTACGCGGTGGTGTTCACCGCAGGGCTCTACTACCTCACCCGCATCGTGCAAAAGGGCATCCCGGAGGAACTGGAGGATCAGCAGGATCCGCAGGGGCGACCCAAACGCCCGCTGTCGGCAGCCGACACGCCGCTGGACGAGCCCTCCACCTAGCCTTCGCAGGGAGATTGCGCGATGTTCGACTTCACCTATATCTGGGTCATGATCATCGGCTTCGGCGTACTGATGTACGTGCTGACCGACGGGTTCGATCTCGGCGTCGGGATCCTCTTCCCCTTCGCCCGATCGGAGCAGGACCGCGACATCATGATGAACACCGTCGCGCCGGTCTGGGACGGCAACGAGACCTGGCTGGTGCTGGGCGGCGCGGGCCTGTTGGCCGCCTTCCCGCTCGTTTACACGGTATTTCTTCCGGCGCTCTACATCGGCGTCTTCCTGATGCTCGCCGGACTGATCTTCCGCGGCGTGGCCTTCGAGTTCCGCTTCAAGGCTGCGAAGGGCCGGCGCGGGCTCTGGAACGCCGCCTTTTTCGGCGGCTCCCTGGTGGCCACCTTCGCCCAGGGCGCGGTGGTCGGCACCTTCATCCAGGGCTTCGAGACCGAGAATTTCCGGTACGTCGGCGGGGCGATGGACTGGCTGACACCGTTCACGGTGATGACCGGGCTGGGCATGATCGTGGGCTACGGTCTGCTCGGCGCCACCTGGCTGATGCTGAAGACCGAGGGCGAGACGCAGCAATGGGCCCGCAGCTGGGCCTACCGCCTGCTCGCCGCCCTGATGGTGTTCTTCGTGATCGTCAGCCTGTGGACACCGCTCACCGACGAGTACGTGCGCAGCCGCTGGTTCGACAACCTGACCTGGCTCTGGCTGCTGCCGCTGGCCACGGTGCTGGTCGCGGCACGTCTGTGGCGCTCCCTGAACCGCAGCTACGAGGCCGCGCCCTTCATCTACACCATCGGTCTGTTCGGGCTGTTCTACGCCGGGCTTCTGTTCAGCAAGTGGCCCTACGTGGTACCGCCCAACTACACTTTTCAGGACGCGGCCTCCGCACCGGAAAGCCAACTCTTCCTGCTGATCGGGCTCCTCTTTGTCGTACCTTTCGTATTGATGTACACGGCGTGGACGTACTATGTCTTTCGCGGCAAGGTCCGAGCCGATGCCGGTTATCACTAACACGAGGTGCATCCTCCAAAGGGCTCCGGGCCCTCCCCTGATGCTTTCCTGAGCGCTCGGCTACGCGCCAATCGGCGCTGGCTCTGGCTGGCCTGGTCATCGGGTCTGGGCTCTGCGCTTGCCACGGTCACCGTCGCCGGAACCATTGCCTGGCTCGTACACCAGACGCTGATCGAATCCTCGGTCATCGCTCCCTGGCACTGGCTGGGCGTGGCATTGTTCGCGGTCGCAGTTCGTTACGGCCTGCAGACGCTGGGAGACTGGGCGGGGCTGCAGCTCGCTCGGAACGTGCGCAGGGAAATTCGCGATGAATTGCTCGGGGCCGCCGTGGCGGCAGGCCCGGTGTGGGCGGCGGCGCAGGGGCATTCCGGGGCATGGGCCACGCGCTACCAGGATCAGGTGGAAGCCGTGGGGGGCTATTTCTTCCGCTATCTCCCAGCCCTGGGGCTCGCCTTCCTGGTTCCCCTGGCGCTGCTGATCGTTGCCTTCATGCTGGACTGGGTCGCTGGCCTGTTGCTGCTTCTGTCGGCCCCGCTCATCCC
>SLNI01000078.1 GCA_007133115.1 Thioalkalivibrio sp.
GATATTTCCCGGCATCGGCCTACCCCGAGCGCTTGCCCGCATTGACGCGGTCACTGATACTCGGGGGCCGCGGTTTGCCGCGTCCTGCCAACGGTTGGAGAGCCTTCCCATGTTCAAGAAGAATGATCCGCAACCCCTCAGCGAGCCTGCCTACGCACCAATGGATACCTCGCCGCAACGGGATCCGGCCCCGGCATCGACCCAGTCGCGACCCGCATTGATCGGCTCTTCGATCCAGGTCGAGGGGAAGATCCGCGGTGACGAGGATCTGCTCATCGCAGGCAAGGTCGAAGGCACCGTGGAACTCAAGAACAACAGCGTGACCATCGGCACCAGCG
Organism: Thioalkalivibrio sp.; assembly: GCA_007133115.1. Classification (GTDB taxonomy): domain Bacteria; phylum Pseudomonadota; class Gammaproteobacteria; order Ectothiorhodospirales; family Ectothiorhodospiraceae; genus Thioalkalivibrio. The sequence continues at coordinate 339 of SLNI01000078.1, forward strand.
GGGCGGTAAACGGCGACGTGGTGGCACATACGATCTACGTGGAAGGCGCGATGGACGGCAACCTGATCGCCTCCGAGTGCGTCGTCGTACGCAAGAGCGCCCGGGTGCAGGGCAGCATTACCGTGCCCCGCGTCAGCCTCGAGGATGGCGCGCGCTTCATCGGCTCCATCGACATGGATCCGGAAGCCGAACTCCTGGGCAAGGCGTTCGGGAAGGTCACCAAGATCCGTGAGGCGCCACGCACAGTGGCTGCGGACACAACGCCTGAGTCCAAGGCTGCCGCGAAGGAATCGGCAAAGCCGGAAACGGGCTCGGCTGAGGGCTGAGCCGGACCTCCACGCGCCCCACGCGGCTTCTACCCATGTTCGGCTCCCCGCAGGCTCAGATCGCACGCGAGCCGGCCGCCAACCTCGCACCGCGGCTCTTTCCCGCTGTGGTCGAGTCGTTGCGCCTGCGTGGTGGCGCAACTGTGCTCGATCTGGGAGCGGCGTCGGGCGGAACGGTCCTCCTGTTCGGCGGTTGCCGGTGCCGCCTGATGTTCGCGGACCTCCTGTCGGAGCGGGGAAATACGGGATCCGGGCTCGTGCCGGATGCCGTCACGGCGCGTATTTCCCAGGTGGTATCCGCAGGCTCCGGCGGCCGTCCGGTAGATGCGGTGCTGTTCTGGAACCTGGTGAATTACCTCGAACCGGCGACGATCAAGGCCCTGATGCAGCTGCTCACACCTCAGCTCTCCCGGGGGGCGGTACTGCATCTACTGGTCGAATACTCTGCAACGCGGATTCCCGACCCCCCGCCCCGCCTGGTACCGCTGTCCCGTGACGAACTCCGGGTCGATGTTTCGGGCCCGGGAGTGCGCCCCAGTCCCGGATATACGCCCGCCGACATCCAGCGCTTCATGGGGACCTTGCGGGCCGAAAAGACCGTGCTGCTGGGCAACGGCATGCAGGAGTTCCTCTTTCGCAAACCCTGACCGGCGCCGCGAGGGTTCCGGGCTCGCGGGGGTTTACCAACGCGCGGCTCCATTTACCGTGGCAAGGTCCTGCCCCCGACGAGTGCCGGCGTTATACTTCTGCGCTACCGAATCGGTCCCGCGGCTGGCGATTGCTCTGCCGGCCGAAGTCCAGGCGTTTGCACGCGCGCCGCCACGCATCACCCTAACGAGGTTCCAGTCATGGATTTGTCGGTCCTGTTACGCCCCGAGGTGATCATCGCCTTCATTCTGCTGGCCCTGATCGCCTTCAAGATCGGAAGGATTGCCCTGGCCGAGCGGCTGGAGGAAGCGCTGGAGGCCGAGCGCAAGACACACGCACGGGCACTGAAGACCTATGACGCGGCTCACGCCGACACGCTCGAGAAGTTGCGCGAGGGGCATACCGAAGAACTCAACCGGGTCCGCGGCAACCACGACCGAACGCTGGAGGATGCCCGCGAGTCGCACGCCGCGGAACTCAAGCGAGTGAACGAGGAATACAGTGCGCTCGTCGAACGCCTGAATCAGGCGAATCTGGCGAATGTGCGAGAAACCCGGGCCGAGTACGAAAACCAGTTCGGGACTCTGCACGAGCAATACGAGGGCGAACTGCGGGGCGCCCGGGAGGAAATGGAGCGCACGGTACAGATGCTCCGCGACGAGCACACGCAATCCAGCGATACGCTGCGCAAGGAACACGAGGAGTCCCTGGCCTCCCTCCGGCGTTCCCAGGAGGCGATCCTCGAAGCCCGGAAATCCGAGAATGACCACGCACTGGCCGATCTCCGGCGCGAGCGGGAGTCCACGCTTCAGGCGGCCAAGGCGGAGTACGACGCGGCCATTGCCGAGCTGAAACGCGAACAGGAGTCCACGCTACAGACGCTCAAGAGCGAGCACTCAGCTGCGCTTGAGGCCCAGAAGACGGGCCATGATGAGGCTGTCGCAACGCTCCGGAACGAGCGTGATTCGACGGTGCAGACCCTGAAAACCGAGCACGCCGAATCGACCCGCGCATTCAAGCTCGAGTACGACACCGCGCTGCAGACGCTGAAAACCGAACACGGGCGTTACATCGAGGCACTGGGACGTGAAAAGGATGCCTTGAGAACCGAGAAAGACCACGAGATCCAGCGACTGCAGACCGAGGCTGCTGAACTCAGGACGTCGGGCGAGCGCCAGCGGACCGAGATCGAGACGCTGCAGGCAACCATTCGCGAACTCAACGAAAGCATCAATGAAGCCAAGCTGAACAACGCGTTCTCCCTGTCCCTTTCGGGCGACCGCCTGATCCGTGTGATTCGCAGCGTGCAGGAACTGGCGATCGAACTCGAGGAGACCTCGCGCACGGTGACGGGCGGCGAGTACTCGTTCATCGACGCGATCAAGGACCAACGCGATCGGGACACCGTGCTGCGCCTGGCCGGTGACGGAGAGAAACTCTCCGCCGGGGCGGAAGCCGCCCCCCCGGAATCCGCTGCAGGCGAAACGGCCACGGGCGACACCACCGAAGTGGTTCCCACCTCGGATCCGAAACCTTCAGCAACCGACGAAAACACCCCGTCTGCCGGGGCCGCCGAGCCTTCTCCGGAGACGCCGGAACCGCCCGCAGAACCGTCTGCGAAGACCGGGGCGAACGCACCCGGCACGAAGGCCCGGGCGCAGGCACAGGCCCGAAAGGCCAGGAAAACCCAGAAAGCCCCCGCCGCCGGCGGATCGCGCAAGACCTCCTGAGAACCGGCGCCCCGACATCGGCCGACCCTGCACCAACGCCGCTCAGAAGTCGGTCGGGGCGAGCGCGTTTGCCGGAAGACGGATCGGCTTCGTCAAATCGTCCCAACGGCCTGCCGTGTTATAACGGGGCGCACCCTTTACGGTTCCAAGACGGAAAAGGAGCGCTTTGATGTCTGCCCCCGAAACCGAAGAACCCCGCAGCCCACGCATTCAGATGAGCCCCCCGGTGTTCATCCTCTCCGGGGTGCTCACGTTCAGTATCGTCCTGTTCGCCGCGATCTTCTCCGGACCCGCGGGCATACTGTTCGCCGCGATACAGGGGTGGATCGTGGCCTCCGCCGGTTGGTTCTACGTACTTGCGGTGGCGGGCTTCATGATCTTCGTGGTGGCGGTGGCGCTGTCCGGCCATGGGCGGGTCAAGCTCGGGCCGGATCACAGTGAGCCCGATTATTCCTATACGTCCTGGTTCGCGATGCTGTTCTCCGCGGGCATGGGGATCGGACTCATGTTCTTCGGCGTCGCCGAACCCGTGATGCACTACGTGTCGCCGCCGGTGGGTGAGCCGCAAACCGTCGAGGCCGCGCGCGAGGCGATGAAGATCACCTTCTTCCACTGGGGCATGCACGCCTGGGCGATCTACGCCGTGGTGGCGCTTTCACTGGCCTATTTCGCGTTCCGGCA
>SLNI01000221.1 GCA_007133115.1 Thioalkalivibrio sp.
CGTTCTGAAACGCGAGGCCGGCGCGAAGGACAGCGGGACTTTGTTGCCAGGCCACGGTGGGGTGCTCGATCGGGTGGACAGCCTCACAGCCGCGGCGCCGGTGTTCGTCGCCGGATTGCTCTGGGCGTCCCTGCACCCGGGAGGTTTCTGACATGACCCGTGAGCGCGTCACCATTCTGGGTTCGACCGGGAGCATTGGTGTCAGCACGCTCGACGTTCTGTCGCGTCAGCGCGACCGTTTCGAGGTTTTCGCGCTGACCGCCAACGGGAACGTCGACCTGATGGCCCGGCAGTGCCAGGAACATGCCCCGGAAGTCGCGGTGATGGCGGATCCCGAGGCGGCGTCGGTCCTACGGGATCGTCTGGCCCGCGCGGGAAGCCCGACCGAGGTTCGCGTCGGCAGTGAAGGACTGGTGGCCGTAGCGGAATCGGATCGTGTGGATGTGGTGATGGCTGCGATCGTGGGTGCCGCGGGATTGCTGCCGACCCTGGCCGCCGCCGGTGCGGGAAAGCGGCTTTTGCTGGCCAACAAGGAGTCGCTGGTCATGTCCGGTGCGCTGCTGATGGACGCGGTGGCGCGGAGCGGGGCGACCCTGCTTCCGGTGGACAGCGAGCACAATGCCATCTTCCAATGCCTGCCGGCAGGGTATGCGTGTGCTGATCCCGTGCATCCGCACGGGGCCCGGCGGATCTGGCTCACGGCTTCCGGAGGACCTTTCCGTGAACGCGCGCTCGACTCGTTCGACGCGATCACCCCGGACGAAGCCTGCGCCCACCCGAACTGGGACATGGGCCGCAAAATCTCCGTGGATTCCGCGACGATGATGAACAAGGGTCTCGAGGTGATCGAGGCCCGCTGGCTGTTCGCGCTCGATCCCGAGGACATCCAGGTCGTGCTGCACCCGCAGAGCATCATTCATTCGATGGTGGCCTACAGCGACGGGTCGGTGCTGGCGCAGCTGGGTAATCCGGACATGCGTACGCCGATCGCGCATACCCTTGCGTGGCCCGGACGGATGGATTCCGGTGTCGAACCGCTGGATCTGTTCTCGGCGGGCGCGCTGGAGTTCGCCGCCCCGTCGCTGGAACGTTTCCCCTGCCTGGGTCTGGCCTACCGGGCGCTGCGTGCCGGAGGCACGGCCACCACGGTCCTGAATGCTGCCAACGAGGTTGCGGTCGAAGCGTTTCTTGCCGGCGAGATTCGGTTTCCCGAGATTGCGGCGCTGATCGAGCAGACGCTTTCCGCATTGGCGCCGGAGCCCGCAAAGTCGCTGGAGGGGATTCTTGCAGCGGACGCGCGGGCGCGGGACTATGCTAAGGACTGGCTTAAGCGGAGCGCCAGTCCGCGCTGATTGTTGGATTTCATGACTATTTTGACCAGCCTTGCAGCGTTCATCGTGGCCATCGGTGTCCTCGTCACCGTTCACGAATATGGTCACTACCTGGCGGCGCGCCTGGTAGGCGTCAAGGTTCTGCGGTTCTCGGTCGGGTTCGGCAAGCCGATCTACCGACGTCATTTCGGTGCGGATCGGGCCGAATTCGTCATTGCCGCGATTCCGTTGGGCGGCTACGTGAAAATGCTCGACGAGCGCGAAGCCCCGGTTTCGCCCGAGGAGGTTTCCCGCGCTTTCAATCGGAAATCGCTGCGGGCGCGCAACACGGTGATCGTGGCGGGGCCGCTGGCCAATTTCCTGCTGGCGGTGGTTGTGTATGCGGCCATGTTCATGATCGGTGTGCCGGGGCTCAAACCCGTGGTGGGCGACGTCCAGCCGGGGAGTGCCGCCGCATTGGGTGGGCTGCAGTTCGGCGATCAGATCGTGATGGTGGGCTCGCGCCGGGTCCAGGATTGGGACCAGGCCAATCTGCGCTTGCTGGACCACGCTGTGCGGTCCGATGCCGTCGAGTTGACGGTGCTGGACCGCGACGGCCGTGAGTTCCGTCGCACATTGGCCCTCGAAAACCGGCGCGAGTTGCTGGGCGAGGGGCAGTTTCTCGAGCGCCTCGGTATCCGCCCCTATCGGCCCACGTTGGAACCTCGCATCGGGAGCGTCGAACGGGGCAGTCGAGCCGCCGAGGCGGGTCTGCGGCCTGGGGACCATGTGCTCAGTGTCGATGGGCGTCCGGTGGACACCTGGATCGGCTGGGTGGAGATGATCCAGGCCTCACCCGAGCAGCCGCTCCAGGTCATCGTGCGCCAGGAGGGCGGGGAACGGGAGTTGACGCTGATCCCCGCAACCATCGAGGTGGATGGTGAATCGCGTGGCCGTATCGGTGCCGGCGTGGACGCGGCGCAGCCGCAGATGCAGGAGATGGCGACCCTGGTGCGCATGGGCCCGATGGAAGGTCTGGTGGCGGGAGCCTCCCGTACCTGGGAGGTGAGCATCCTCACGCTACGCGTGCTGGGGCGAATGATCACCGGCGAAGCGTCCGTCAAAAACATCGCCGGACCGGTTACAATCGCCGAGTTCGCCGGAATGACCGCGATCATCGGCATCACGGCGTTTCTCGGATTCCTTGCACTCGTCAGTGTTTCTTTGGGTATCATCAACCTGTTGCCGGTCCCGGTACTGGACGGCGGGCACCTGATGTTCAATCTGGTGGAGTGGATCAAGGGCAGCGCGGTTTCCGAACGATCCCAATTGATTGGGCAACAGGTAGGTCTGACTGCGATCGCTGCGTTGATGATGCTCGCGCTTTACAACGATTTCACACGTTTATTCGGATAATCCGGCCGGTTCCGCAGGCCCCTCGATTTTGGCGAAAGACATGACTCGATACCTGCTGCAGGCTTTGCTGCTGTCCACTTTCCTGGCGTTTTCCGGAATGACATGGGCACAGTCCTACGTGATCGAGGACATTGAAATCGAGGGGCTGGAGCGGATCACCGCCGGCACTGCGCTCACCTACCTGCCGGTTCAGGTGGGGGATTCCTTCGACGACTCGCGCAGCCCCGAGGTGATCCGCGCACTGTTCCAGACGGGTTTCTTCTCAAATGTGGAACTCGCCCGGCGCGGAGACGTGCTGGTCGTCGTGGTCGAGGAACGGGCGGCGATCAACGAGATCCGCTTCAGCGGGAACAAGGACATCCCGACGGACGCGCTGAACGACGCGCTGCGCTCGGCGGGTTTGCAACGCGGACGCATCTTCAACCAGACCGTCCTGGACCGGATCGAAACCGAACTTCGCCAGCAGTATCTGGCACGCGGCCGGTACAACGTGGATATCGACATCGAGCTCGACGAACTGCCACGCAACCGGGTCGATATCGACATCACCATCGCCGAAGGTCAGGTCGCGAAGATCCGCGAGGTCAACATCGTCGGCAACGAGGCATTCTCAAATGACCGGCTGACACGGGGCTTCGAGTCCGGGGTGCCACGCTGGTGGGCCTTCCTGAGTCGGCGGGACAATTATTCGCGGCAGAAACTGGCCGGCGACCTGGAACAGCTGCGCTCCTACTATCTCGATGCCGGGTTCCTGAATTTCGATATCGATTCCACGCAGGTCACGCTCACGCCCGACCGCAAGGACATCTACATCACCATCAACGTGGATGAGGGAGACAGCTTCCGGATTGGCTCCGTGGATCTCGCGGGTGATCTGGTGGTGCCGGAGGCGGAGCTGCGTGAGCTGATTCAGGTCGTGCCCGGTCAGACCTTCTCGCGGCGTGAGGTCGTCGAGTCCTCGGAGCAGATCATCCAGCGTCTGACTCGGGA
>SLNI01000180.1 GCA_007133115.1 Thioalkalivibrio sp.
GGCAGCAACTGGAAAGCCACGATGATGGTGGAGTTCGCCGACATCGACGAGCGCAAGGTCGCGTTGTCCCAGCTGATCGGCATCGAGGACCGGACCTACGTGCAGGTCGATGGCTTCGACAAGGTCTACCCCATCTCCGACGAGGACCTCGAGCGGGACACCGAGGAAAAGACCTCTTCCGTGCACTTCCTGCGCTTCGAGCTGAGCGCGGATATGGTGTCTGCGGTCAAGAGTGGGGCGGGCATCGCCGGCGGTGTAGACCATCAGAACTACGATCACCGGGTCGACGCCGTGCCCCCCGCCATGCGCGATTCCCTCGCAGCGGATCTCGCCAGCGTCAACTGACCGGCGACGTTCAGGAGGCGGCAAGGGATTGCCGCCCTGCCGCGTTGTCGGTATCGCCCCATCGCCGCGGAACAGCAGCCTGGATCCGTAGGGGGAGTGCCCCTGTAGCCGAAGCCGGGCGAGGCGCCTGCCCGTCGGCGGGTGTCGGCAGCAGGGATGCTGCCGACAAGCCTACAGGGATGTATTCACGGCGTCCCGCTGACGGGTACGCGGCTCGCCCGGAAACCCGCCGGACTGCGATCAAAGCAGATCCAGGGCGTCCGACAGGTGCTCGACCGGGTGGATTTCCATGCCGCCGATGCGTTTGCGGATCCGGTTTCCGGCCGGAATGATTGCCCGGGTGAGTCCGTGCTTCGCGGCCTCGGAGAGACGCTCCTCGCCATTGGGTACCGGCCGGATCTCACCGGAAAGTCCGATTTCCCCGAAACAGACCAGATCGAGCCCGAGCGGCCGGTCGCGGAGCGATGACAGCGCCGCCACCAGCATGGGCAGGTCGGCCGCCGTTTCCGAGACCCGCACGCCGCCGACGACGTTGATGAACACGTCCTGGTCGAACAGGCCGATCGACCCATGCCGGCTGAGCACTGCCAGCAGCATGATCAGGCGATTCTGCTCCAGCCCCAGGGTCACCCTTCGTGGTTGCGGGGCGTGGCTTTCGGCCACCAGCGCCTGCACCTCGACCAGCAGCGGACGCGTACCCTCGCGGGTCACCATCACCACGCTGCCGGAAACCGGGCGGCTGTGGCGCGACAGGAAGATCGCGGAAGGGTTGCTGACGGGTTTGAGTCCATCCTCCTGCATCGCGAACACGCCCAGTTCGTTCACGGCACCGAAGCGATTCTTCACCGCGCGCAGCATCCGGTAGCGGCCACCCGGGTCGCCCTCGAAATACAGCACGGTATCGACCATGTGCTCCAGCACACGCGGTCCGGCGATCTGCCCATCCTTGGTCACGTGGCCGACCAGGATCACGGCGATGCCGCGCTGCTTGGCCAGGCGGACCAGGGCCGCCGCACTCTCCCGAACCTGTGACACCGAGCCGGGCGCGGACTGCAACGCGGCCGAGTAGAGGGTCTGGATCGAGTCGATCACCAGCACTCTGGGGCGTTCCTGCTCCGCAGTGGCGATGATGTTCTCGACCTGGGTTTCCGTCAGCAGGCGCAGCCCGGAGACGTCCAGGCCCAGCCGGTGGGCGCGCAGACCCACCTGGTGCGCGGACTCCTCGCCAGTGACATAGAGCGTCTGGTCCGCGGGAAGCAGCGCGAGCACCTGCAGCAGCAGCGTCGACTTGCCGATGCCCGGATCGCCCCCGATCAGGACCACCGAACCGGTGACCAGGCCGCCTCCGAGGCTGCGATCCAGTTCGGAAATCCCGGTCGAAATGCGCGGGATGTCCTCGGTGGGCAGTTCGCCCAGACGGGTGATGCGCGCGGCCTCGCCGGCATAGCCGCCGGCCCGCGGTCCCTGCACGGCTGCGCTCGGCTGCAGCTCCTCGATGCTGTTCCAGGCTCCGCAGTCCCCGCATTGTCCGGCCCATTTCGGGCTTGTGGCGCCGCATTCCCGGCAGACGTACATTTGCCTGGTCTTGGCCATCAGGCCTTGCGCTCCGCTTCCGGGGCCGGAAAGCGGACGGTGCGGATGGTGTTGTTCTTGATCTGCACGATATCCATGATCACGCCGCCGATGCGGACGCTGGCCGGTGCCTCGGGGATGTGTTCGAGGTACTCCACGATCAGGCCGCTCAGGGTCTTGGGTCCATCGAGCGGCAGAGTGAGACCCAGGGATCGGTTCAGTTCCCGCAGGTGGATGCCGCCATCGACCACGACGCTGCCGTCCGGCTGCGGCAGAACCTCGTCGCCCATGGTGGGCGAATCGGTGGTGAATTCGCCGACGACTTCTTCCAGCAGATCCTCCAGTGTCACCAGCCCCTCGATGTCGCCGTACTCGTCGACCACCAATCCGACCCGGCGCTTCTCTTTCTGGAAGTTGATCAGCTGCCGGTTCAGTGCAGTCCCTTCCGGAATGAAATAGGCGGGCGTGATCACCTGGCGCAGGTCCTCCGGGCCGAAGCTTTCGCGGTAGGTCAGCGGCAACAGGTCACGCATGTGCACGAATCCGAGCACGCGGTCCAGGTCACCTTCGATCACCGGCAGCCGGGTGAAACTGCCGCTGAGAATCTGTTCGAGAACGTCGTTCCAGTCTTCCTCGATGTCGAGGGTCACGATTTCACTGCGTGGAATCATGATGTCCTCGACCGTAGTGCGCTCGAGGTCGAGCAGGTTGACCAGCATTCCCTGATGCCGAGCGGGTAGCAGTGGTCCGGCCTCGGTGACCACCGAGCGCAGTTCGTCGGTGGTCAGCTCAGCGCGCTGCAGCGCATTCATCCGGATTCCGAGCAGGCGCAGGAAGCCATTGGCCAGCACATTGATGATGAAGACCAGGGGCCAGAGCAACCGCAACAATCCGCTGTAGATCCAGGCCGCCGGGTAGGCGATGCGCTCGCTGTGCAGGGCGCCAACGGTTTTCGGCGCGGTTTCCGCGAAAATCAGCAGGGCGATGGTGAGCAGCCCGGTGGCGATCGCGATTCCGGTATCGCCGAACGTACGGTAGCCGATGTAGGTGGCAAGCTGGGTGATCAGGATATTGACCAGGTTGTTGCCGAGCAGGATCAGTCCGATCAGCTGGTCCGGGCGCTCCAGCAGGCGCGCGGCGAGGCGGGCGCCGCGATGTCCCTGACGGGCCTTGTGGCGCATGCGGTAGCGGTTCAGGGCCATCAGTGCGGTCTCGGAGCCCGAAAAAAAGGCGGAGAGCACGAACAGAAAGGCCAGGGTGGTGAACAGTGCGGACAGGGGGATGTCGTGCAAGCGACGTTTCCGTGATGGGGCCAGATGGATTCCCGATTCTAGGCCGGCAACGCCAGCGGCGAAACCTGTATCCCAGCCGGGGCCGAGTCAAGTTCACACCCGCTGCAGGATAACCTCGAGGACCAGTTTCGAACCGAAGTAGGCGAGCACGAGGCTCACGAAGCCACCGGTGGTCCATGCGAGCGCGCGCGATCCCCGCCAGCCGAAGCGCCAGCGACCGAACAGCAGCACCGAGAACATGATCCAGGCGAGGATGGACAGCACGGTCTTGTGCACCAGGTGCTGGGCGAACAGGTCTTCCAGGAAAACCAGACCGCTGGCCAGGCTCAGGCTCAGGAAGATCCAGCCGATGAAGATCATCCGGAACAGCCACATTTCCATCGAGAACAGCGGTGGCAGGTAGCGGACGATCCCGCGCAGGTGATGTTCGTGCAGCGCCCGGTGCTGCGCGGTCATCACGGCGGCCTGTACCGTGGACAGCGCGAGAAATGCCCAGCCCAGGGCCGCCAGCATGATGTGGATTTCGACGTAGGGGGTGCTCGCCACGCGGCCGGTGCCGCTGCAGGTGAGCGCCACCAGAAGTGCCAGTGCGGTGAGAGGCAGGACGATCACGCCCATCACTGCGAGCGGGTGCCGGAGCGACGCGAGCCACAGCAAAGCCGCCACGAGCCAGAGCGCGGCGGCCAGCGCATTACCCAGACAGAGGTTCAGTCCGCTCTCGGTCAGCACCAGCTGGGACATGGCCCCCAGGTGAACCAGCAGCGCCACGGCCCAGAGGATCAGTGGGCCGCGGGGCTTCCCGGCCTGGGGTGGTTGCCGTCGCGCGGACACGACCAGGTAACCTACGGTCAGCAGGTACAGCAGGGTCGCGAGAAGGCCGATTGCAGTGCTCATGACCGGTGATTATCCAACGATCGCCGTTGCATTGCACAGCGGGCGATTGCAGGTGCTGACGGTGGTGCGGTCGCGTCCTCTATACTGGTGGCGGAATTCCGCCTGCCGCGTGTCGAGCGGTTTCGGGAATTCGGTTTGGTGATTCTGGGAGTCGTGCATGTTCGATGGTCTTTCCAGTCGCCTGCAGGCGACGGTCAAGAAGCTCAAGGGTCAGGCGCGCCTGACCGAAGACAATATCCAGGAAGCGCTGCGCGAAGTGCGCATGGCGTTGCTGGAGGCGGATGTCGCGTTGCCGGTGGTGCGCGAGTTCATTGCCGAGGTGCGCGCGAAAGCCGTCGGCAAGGAGGTGATCAGCAGCCTGACTCCCGGCCAGGCCCTGGTCAAGGTGGTGCACGACGAACTGGTGCGGGTGATGGGCGGTGAGAATGCCGGCCTGAACCTGGCCAGCCAGCCTCCGGCCGTGGTGCTGGTGGCGGGCCTGCAGGGTGCGGGCAAGACCACGAGCATTGGCAAGCTCGCGCGCCTGTTGCGTGAACGGCAGAAAAAGAAAGTCGCCGTGGTCAGCTGCGACGTCTACCGGCCGGCGGCCATCCAACAGCTCGAGACGCTGGCCGGGCAGGTGGAGGTCCAGTTCTACCCCAGCGACGCCGGTGAGCGACCGGAGGCGATTGCCCGGCGCGCCGTGGATCGTGCGCGTCGCGAGGGCATCGAAGTGCTGCTGGTGGACACCGCCGGCCGTCTGCATGTCGACGAAGCCATGATGGCCGAGATCCAGACGCTGCACCGCGCCATCGAACCGATCGAGACCTTGTTCGTGGTCGACGCGATGACGGGGCAGGATGCGGCCAATACCGCCCGCGCGTTCGGCGAGGCGCTTCCGCTCACCGGCGTGGTGTTGACCAAGGCCGATGGCGACGCGCGGGGAGGGGCCGCACTCTCGGTACGCCGGATTACCGGGGTGCCGATCAAGTTCATGGGCATGGGCGAGCGCTCCGAGGCGCTGGAGCCGTTTCACCCGGAGCGGGTGGTCTCGCGCATTCTCGGCATGGGCGACGTGCTCACGCTGGTCGAGGAGGCGACACGTCAGGTCGATCAGGACAAGGCTGCGAAGCTCGCACGCAAGCTGAAGCGGGGGCGCGGTTTCGATTTCAACGACCTGCGCGATCAGCTGACCCAGATGCAGAACATGGGGGGTATCGGCAGCCTGCTGGAGAAATTGCCGGGCGCGGGCAAGCTCTCGGACGCGGTGAAGTCCCAGGCCAGCGACCGCGAAATCCGGCGCATGATGGCGGTCATCGGTTCGATGACCGAGCAGGAGCGCCGAAACCCGGAGTTGATCAAGGGTTCGCGCAAGCGGCGCATCGCGGGCGGGTCAGGGTGTCAGATCCAGGACGTGAATCGTCTGCTGAAGCAGCATACGCAAATGAGCAAGGCCATGAAGAAATTCTCCAAGGGCGGCGCCGCGAAGATGATGCGGTCCCTCGGTGGGCGCATGGGCGGGCTCGGTGGTCCCGGCCCGGGAGGCTTCCCGTTCCGTTAATGTGAAATTGCAGCCACGGACGAGCACGGAAATCACGAAAAATAAAACAGATCAAACCCCTTGTCCGTGTCTGTCCGTGCTTTCCGTGGCTCGGCTTTTCATCGTCAGGGGTGGCGCAGCGCCATGACCGTTAGCCTGGAAATGCAGCCACGGACGAACACGGAGACACACGCAAAAGGGCTTGACTCTTCAGTATTTTCCGTGGCTCATCTTTTCGTTGTCAGGCTTGGCGTAGTGCCCTGACCGTTAGGTTGGCCATGTCCCCAAGGTGGTCGCCGCCTCTCGTTTCGCCCTCGCGCGGCACGTGGAATCGTGTTTCACGGGTTGTTTCGGCGGCGCAGTTCGCTATAATCCCCGGTTTCCTCGAGAAAACCGAATTCGCTGAGGTCCAGAGCAAGCATGGTTACTATTCGTCTGTCCCGCCGGGGCGCCAAGCGCGCGCCGTTCTACCAGATCGTCGTCACCGACTCCCGCGCTCGCCGCGACAGCGGTTACATCGAACGCATCGGCTATTTCAACCCGGTCGCCCGGGGTCAGGAGACGCCGCTGCTGATCGATCTGGCGCGTGTGGACCACTGGTTGTCGCAGGGTGCGGCCACCTCCGAGCGCGTCGGTCACCTGATCAAGCAGCATCGCAAGCAGGTCGCAGCCGCCGTCTGAAATTCCCGGGACGTTCGCGCCGATGAACGCCGAGCCGGAACGGCTGGTCGTTGGGCGTGTGTCCGGGGTCTACGGCGTGAAAGGATTCGTGCGGGTGTTCTCGGAAATGGAACCGCGCGGGGCGATCGCCGGATTTCCGCGTCTGTGGATGCAGCGCGGTGGTGACTGGCAGAGTATCGAGTTGGAAGACGGCCGTGCCCACGGGCGGGGCGTGGTTTTGAAGTTTCGCGGCACCGATGATCGGGAAGCGGCCCATGGCCTGATCGGATGCACCCTGGCGGTGGAGCGTGACTGGCTCCCGCTACTCGAGGAGGGTGAATTCTACTGGGCGGACCTGCAGGGGCTCGATGTGGAAACGATGGACGGGATACCGCTCGGGCGCATCGACAGCTTCATGCAGACGGGCGCCAACGACGTGATGGTGGTGCGCGGGGACCGGGAACATCTGGTGCCCTGGGTCCGCGGGCTGTACGTGCTGGACGTGGATCTCGACGCTCGCCGCGTGCGGGTGGACTGGGATCCGGATTTCTGAGCGGCGCGATGCGCTTCGACGTCGTCACGCTGTTTCCGGAGCTGGTGCGGCCGGTGGTGGAATGCGGTATCGCCGGGCGGGCCGCGGAGCAGGGCCTGTTCGAATTGCACCTCTGGAACCCGCGGCGCTGGGGTTCGGGTGTGCACCAGGCGGTGGACGATCGGCCCTACGGCGGCGGTCCCGGAATGGTGATGGGCTTTGAGCCCTTGTCCGCGGCGCTTTCGGCGGTGCGTGAGGCGGATCCGCGACCGGTGCACGTGGTGGCGCTAAGCCCGCAGGGTCGCCGGCTGGATCAGGCCGCCCTGCGGCGGTTCGCCGGCATGCCCCGATTGGCGCTGCTCTGCGGTCGCTACGAGGGGATAGACGAGCGGTTGCTGGAGGCCGAGGTCGATGAGGAATGGTCGCTGGGTGACTACGTGCTCTCCGGAGGCGAGTTGGCGGCGATGGTGGTGATTGACGGCTGTGTGCGGTTGCTGCCCGGGGCTTTGGGGCATGCCGACTCGGCGCAGCAGGACTCGTTCACCGAGGGCCTGCTGGACTGCCCGCACTACACGCGGCCCGAAGTGGTGGCCGGGCGTGCCGTGCCGCAGGAGCTGCTGACCGGGCACCACGCCCGGATCGAGCGCTGGAGACGGCGCGCGGCGCTGGGACGAACATGGGAGCGCAGGCCGGACCTGCTGGCAGAAATGACGTTGGGGCCGGACGATGCGGCCCTGCTGGATGACTACCGTACTCTTCGGAACCGTTCCGGGGAGCACAGAGATGGCGACGATTGAGGTCCTGAAATGAAAAGCATTATTCAGCAGCTCGAAGCCGAGCAGATGAAGTCCGAGATACCCGACTTCGGTCCCGGCGACACCGTGGTGGTGCAGGTCAAGGTGAAGGAAGGTGAGCGCGAGCGCTTGCAGGCCTTCGAGGGCGTGGTCATTGCGAAGCGCAACCGCGGCCTGAACTCGGCGTTCACCGTGCGCAAGATGTCCTACGGCAATGGCGTCGAGCGCGCGTTCCAGACGCACAGCCCGATGGTGGCCGACATCCAGGTGAAGCGCCGTGGCAAGGTGCGCCGGGCCAAGCTCTATTACCTGCGCGATCTCACCGGCAAGGCGGCTCGCATCAAGGAAGACATCAAGGCGTCCCGCTGATCCGGCGATCCTCCGGACAGAGGGCAACCCCATGACCATCGAGCTCCGACGTTGCGTGATTCCCCATGCGCCGCTGGAGTTCGTGTGTGCCTCGTCCGCCCGTGATGGCCTGCTCGCTGCGGATTGGCTGGAACGGGATCCCCCGCGAGCAGATGCTGCCGATACGCCCCCTCTGCTGCCTTCGGGGTTGCGCGTCGCGATCGAACGTGCCCGGCGCCAGCGGCGGGATACGCCGGTGACCCCTCCCTTCGACCCGCTCGATTTCCTGCGTGATCCGCAGGTGTGGCGTGCGCCCGACGACGTGCCCCAGGGCTCGGAACATGCCCGCAAGGTGTGGCGGGCGCTCTGCCGCATCCCGGTAGGCGAGACCCGCACCTACGGCGAGATCGCGCGCGAGATCGGCTCCTCGCCCCGTGCGGTCGGGCAAGCCTGCCGCGCCAATCCATGGCCGCTGTTTGTTCCCTGCCATCGGGTCGTTCCAGGGCGTGGCGCACCGACCGCGGCGCGTGCCGGCGCGTACGCCGGGCAGCGTGAAGGGCCGCTGGCGGGTATCAAGGCCTGGCTTCTGGAACACGAAGCTTCCAGTACCTGAAGCGTATTCCTGCCCCGATCCCGAGGCCGGTATCCCCCTGGAAATTTTCTGGTCACGCAATAGGAATAATTCCCGCATCTCCCGCGTCTTTTTTATTGATGTGGTAGGGATCCCCGAACCAAATCAGAGCGTTAGCATAGGCTGATGTTCTTTTTTGTTTGACTTTGGGGCTCGCGCATTAGCACGATGAAGGGAGGTTCGTGCCCGACATGGGCTGGACCGCCACCAATAAAAACAACCTTGTGATGGAGGTTTTCCATGTTCAAAAAAGCCTTGCTGGCGCTGCCCGTGGCATTGGCACTGGGGGCTACGGCCAATGCCCAGAAAGCACCCGAGGATGTACTGCAGGCGCTGATCGATGCAGATCCTGGTTCCGTTTATCTCACGCAGAGTGAGATGAACATCATGATGATGCCGGACAGCCCAGCCCTCTGGGTGGGTATGGACGGCGAGGACCTGTTCCACACGGCCCGCGGGCCAAATAACGTCTCGATGGAAGCCTGCGACTTCGGCAAGGGGCCGGGCGTTATCGAAGGCGCGTACGTCGAGATGCCACGTTATTTCGAGGACACCGGCAAGGTGATGGACCTCGAAACCCGCATCGTGCATTGCATGACCGAGGTCCAGGGTTTTGCTGCGGACGATCCCGCCGTGCGCCAGCGTCATGGCTCCGGGTCCGACCACATGAAACTCCAGACCTACATCGCCATGCAGTCCAACGGCATGGAGTGGAACAACCCGCTCGATCATCCGCTGGAGAAGGCGATGCGTGATGCCGGTGAGGTGATGTTTGCCCGCCGTGCCGGAATGTCCGATTTCAACTGCTACGCCTGCCACGGCGAGGTCGGCAAGCAGGTGCGCGCCTCGCGGCTGCCGGCGACGGAAGCAAAGGGAGAGTGGAGCAAGGCCATTTCCTGGCCGGCCTTCCGTGTCGGGCACGACAATGTGCGCAGCAGCCAGCATCGCGTCCGCGGATGTTACTACCAGATGCGTCAGGCCGGCATGCTCGCCGGTTCGGATGCCTCCATCGCGCTGATCTCGTACTGGACCGATATGGCACGTGGCCAACCGGCCGTTCTGCCTGACATGAAGCGCTGATCCCGGACGCACAAGGAGACTCGACATATGTTCAAGAAGACCCCTCTGGCGGCCGGTGTTGCCGTCTTCGCAACGATCCTCTTCACCGGTGGCTGTGCCGTCGCTGATGCAGGAAAATCTGACAAGGTCGATTACACGGCCATGACACCCCATGAACTCGCCGAATACCTGATCTTCGAGGCCAACGGCGGCGGTTTCAACCTGAGCCAGGAAATGCAGGAGGGCGGCACGGCGCGTGAGCGCATGCAGCAGGACGAACTGCAGAAGGCCTGTTCCCTGCTGGGTAACGCCAATCCCGATGCCGAAACGGCAGAAGCGGTGCGTACGGCCGCCACCGCGTCCATCACGTATCCCGAAGGTGGGATCCAGTTGGGCGACTGGGAGCGGGGCCGCGTACTGGCCTGGTCCGGTTTCGGTTACCGCGTCGGTCACAATTATGATGACCACAAGACCCGGGAAGTCGGCGGCACCTGCTACAACTGCCATCAGTTCGCAACCGACCGCGTCGGCGGCTCCGTGGGACCGAGCCTGACCGGCTACGGCAAGACCCGCGGTACCAGCGAGCCGATCCTCAAGTACGTGTACGACATGATCTACAATCCGCACACGTACTTCCCCTGCACGCACATGCCACGATTCGGTGCGAGCGGGTTCCTGGACGAGCAGGCGATCGCCGATATCATGGCCTACATGTTCGATCCGGAGTCCCCGGTCAACGAGTAAGATCGAGCGCTTGACGATCGACGGTCCTTCGGGACCGTGATGAAGCCGCCGGTGGCGACACCGGCGGTTTTTTTTGGCCCTCCGCCGCCTGCGGGGAGGGACGGGGCGGGGGCGTTTGCCGCGACGCTGGCCTGAAATGCGTCTTGCGGGTATCGTCTCGCCCCACCATGCTCAGCTATCAACACGAATACCACGCCGGAAACTTCGCCGACGTGCACAAGCATCTGGTGCTCTGGTGCGTGCTCGATGCACTGCTGGCACGTGCCAAGCCCTTCGTCGCGGTCGACCTGTTCGCCGGCTCGGGGCAATACCCCCTGGATCGGGGCCCGGCGGCGCGCAGCGGTGAATGGCGCGACGGCATCGGCCGGCTGTGGTCGCTGAACCGGGCTCCCGAACCCCTGCGGGTCTGGCTCGATGTCATCCGAAGCCTGCAAGCGGAACCGGCACGGCTCAAGACCTACCCCGGCTCCCCGGCATTGATCCGGCAGCGTCTGCGCGAACAGGACCGGCTCGTGGCCTGTGAACTGCACCCGGGCGCCTTTGCCGCGCTGCAGGAAACCCTCCGGGCGGATTCCCGCTGCCACCTGCATCAGCGCGACGCGCGCGAGGCAGCCCGTGCGCTGTTTCCACCGGAGCCTCGGCGCGGGTTGGCACTGCTCGATCCCGCCTACGAGCGGGTCCAGGAATACGGCGAGATCCCGGAGATGACCCGTGAGATCCGCCGGCGTTGGAATACGGGGATCATCGTGGTCTGGTACCCGTTGCTTGAGGAGGGCCGGCATCCGCAGCTGCGCGATACGCTGCTGTCGCGACACCCGGGGGAGGAGATCCTGTTCAGCGAGATGCGCCTGAGTGAACCCCCGCGCGGATCGGGCCTCCAGGGGTCGGGCATGGCGGTACTCAATATGCCCTGGCAGTTGGATCGAAAGCTGCCGGAGGTGTTGTTTCCGGTGTGGGAGCGACTCGACCCCGAGCGCCACGGCGGGCTTTTCCAGGCGCTGGCCCTTGAAAACACCGTCGGCCGTCCCCAATTCCAGCGAATCGACTCCCAAGTGACCCCTGCCAGGAAGGATGTGACGGACCATGACTGAAGCCCAACGTGAAGAACGCCGTTTCGAGACCGAGGTCAGCCAACTGCTGCACCTGATGATTCACGCGCTGTACTCCAACCGTGAGATTTTCCTGCGCGAGCTCATCTCCAACGCGGCGGATGCCTGCGACAAGCTGCGCTTCGAGGCGCTGGCCCATCCCGACACCATTGTTCAGCCGGCCCAACTGCGCATCGACGTACATGTCGATCGGGAGGCCCGGACGATCCACGTCTCCGATACCGGTATCGGCATGTCCCGAGACGAGGTGATCGCAAACGTGGGGACGATCGCGCGTTCCGGCACCAAGGAATTCCTGGGCCGTCTGACGGGTGATCAGAAAAAGGATGCGCAGCTGATCGGCCAGTTCGGCGTGGGTTTCTACTCGGCGTTCACGGTGGCCGACCGGGTCACTCTCGAGACCCGCCGCGCGGACGCATCCGAGGATGCCGCAGTGCGCTGGGAATCCGATGGCGGCGGCAGCTACACGCTGGAGACCTGTACCCGGGCGATTCCGGGCACCGAGGTGATTCTGCACCTGAAGGAGGACGCCGACGAGTTCCTGGAGGCCTACCGGCTGCGCCACATCATCACGCGCTATTCCGACCACGTCTCCTTCCCGATCCGGATGCCGAAGCTCGACGATGACGGCAAGCCCACCGAGGAATGGGATACCGTGAATCGCGCCAGTGCGCTGTGGACGCGGGCCAAGAGCGACATCAGCGAAGAAGAATATCGCGAGTTCTACAAGCACGTGGCCCATGACTTCGAGGACCCGGCCACCTGGGTGCACAGCCACGTCGAGGGCAAGCAGCAGTACACCACGCTGTTCTATATCCCGAAGCGCGCGCCCTTCGATCTCTGGGACCGCGACCAGCGCCACGGCGTGAAGCTGTACGTGAAGCGCGTCTTCATCATGGACGACGCCGAGAAGATGCTGCCCAACTTCCTGCGCTTCGTGCGCGGCGTGGTGGATTCCTCCGACCTGCCGCTGAACGTCTCGCGCGAGATTCTGCAGAGCAACCGGCTGGTCGACGGCATCCGTTCGGGTTCGGTCAAGAAAATCCTCGGACTCCTCGAGAGCATGGCTGAAAACGAGCCGGAGACGTACGCCGAGATCTGGAGCAACTTCGGCCGGGTGCTCAAGGAGGGGCCGGGAGAAGACTACGCCAACCGCGACCAGATCGCGAAGCTGCTGCGCTTCGCGAGCACCCACAATGCCGACGACACCCAGAACGTGTCGCTGGCTGATTACAAGGCGCGCATGAAAGAGGGTCAGAAAGCGATCTACGTGATCACCGCCGACAGCCCTGCGGGCGCGCGCAACAGCCCGCATCTCGAGATCTTCCGCAAGCACGGCATCGAGGTGCTGCTGCTCTCCGACCGGGTGGACGAATGGCTGCTGTCGCACCTCGATCGCTTCGATGACACCCCGATCAAGTCGGTGTCCAAGGGGGACCTCGACCTCGGTGAACTGTTGGACAAGGATGCCGGGGATAGCGATTCCGAGGGTGAAGACAAGGCCACGGGCGATCTCGGCGACCTACCCGAGCGAATCGCCAGGACTCTCGATGATCGCGTCGAAACGGTCCGGGCTTCGCAGCGCCTGGTCGAATCCCCCGCCTGCATCGTGCTCGGCGAACACGAGATGGCGCTGTACCTGCAGGAGCTGATGAAGCAGGCGGGCCAGCAGACCTTTGGCGGCAAGCCGGTACTCGAGGTCAACCCGACGCACCCGCTGGTGCAGCGGCTGAAGGCCGCCGAGGGCGCGGAGTTCGATGACCTCGCCACCCTGCTTTTCGAGCAGGCCCTGCTCACCGAGGGCGGCCAGCTGGAGGATCCGTCCGGCTTTGTCGCACGGCTGAACCGGCTGCTGCTCAAGGCTGCGTAGCGACGGTATCCTCCGGGGACGGAGAAGGTGGGCGTGGCCCGGCGTCGGGCCACGCCCCTCACTCTCGGCGGGTTCACCGCTGCAGCAGGCGTTCCAGTCCCTGTTCGAAGGCGATGCCGATGCGTTTGCCCAGCGGCTGGCGCCGGCTGAATCGGACTTCGTAGGCATCATGGTCCTGGGCAAGACGCATCAGCAGGTCGTCGCTGGTGCCGATCTCGTCGATCAGTCCCTGTTCCAGCGCCTGCTCCCCGTACCAGTGTTCGCCGGTCGCCAGCGTGCTCAGGTCCAGTTCCGGTCGGTAGCGCTGCAGGTACTTCTTGAACAGGTCGTGTGTCTCTTCGAGTTCCTGCTGGAATTTGGCGCGACCTTCGGGCGTGTTCTTCCCGAGTACGGTGAGCGTGCGCTTGTGCTGGCCCGCGGTCAGTAGCTCGATATCGACATCGTGCCGCTGCA
>SLNI01000241.1 GCA_007133115.1 Thioalkalivibrio sp.
AACACCGTGATCGTGATGACCTCGAACCTCGGTTCGCAGCTGATCCAGGAGATGGCCGGCGAGGAGCACTACGAGCAGATGAAGGCTGCGGTGATGGAGGTCGTCGGGCAGCATTTCCGGCCGGAGTTCATCAACCGGGTCGATGATGTCGTGGTCTTCCATCCGTTGGGCCGGGAGCAGATCCGGGCGATCACCGATATCCAGCTCGGCCTGCTGCGCAAGCGCCTGGCCGAACGCGATATGGGCCTGGAGATCAGTGCGGAGGCACTGGATCGTCTCGGCGAGGCCGGTTTCGACCCGGTCTACGGTGCCCGGCCGCTGAAACGGGCCATCCAGACGCAGGTGGAGAATCCGTTGGCGCAGGCGCTGCTTTCCGGGCGGTTCGCTCCCGGGGATACCGTCCGTGTCGATGTCGACGCCGCCGGGCTGACCTTCAACGTCTGAGTGTGTCGGGCCCGGCGGAGGCCGGAAACACCGGGATGTCGATGTCCCTGTTCGGCATCGCGGTTTTTGCCTATGGGCGCCCGGCATTGTTTCATGCGTGTTCAACCGCAACGAAAGGATTCCCGATGAGTGACGACAGCCTGCAACTGTCCGGTGAACTGATTCAGAGTCTTCAGGACGCCCTGATTGCCGCCGACCCGCGGGCGCGTGAGCCCATCGTCGGCGTGCAGTACCTCGCCGCTGTCATGGGCTACCTGGTGGCCCAGATGCCGGAACCTGTGGAACAGCGCAAGGGCTACCTCGCCGAACTCGGGCAGTTCATCGAGGCGGTATTCGAAGATGTGGAAAGCCGCAAGGCTCCCGCGCAGCCGCCGCAGGAAGCCTCCGGTGTCTGGCGTCCGGGCGATCCCTGAGCGGGAACCTCCGGCCGGATTCCGTTTGAGCTCCGTTTACCGGGACCCCGCATGGCCCACTAGATGCCCAGATCCATCCTGGGCCATGTCGTCGGCAGCTGTTCCGGGGCATGGGTCACGATCACCGAACTGCGTGCTTCAAGCCAGGGACGCAGACGCTCCAGCACGCGTCCCGCCGTGGCAGCATCGAGATTGGCAAAGGGCTCGTCGAGCAGCACCACTGGCGCATCACGCAGTACCAGCCAGGCGAGCGCGAGCCGTCTCGCCTGGCCGCCGGACAGTCGTTGGCCTCCCTCACCGACTTGGTAGTCCAATCCCACACCCTCACGCCGCAGGGTCCCGGCCAGATCGACCATCTCCAGGGCCTCCCACAGGTCCAGGTCTGACAGCCCGGGCCGACCCAGGCTCAGGTTGTATCCCACGGTGTCGTCGAGCAGTACGGTCTCCTGCGGCAGATAGGCGACGCAGCCATAGCGTTCGGCTTCGGGCAGATCCCCGATGGTGCGCCCCCCCAGGCGGATCGTCCCGGCCAACGGCGTTTGCTCGCCAGCCAGCGTTGCGAGCAGTGTGCTCTTGCCAAGCCCGCTGCGTCCGCAGAGCACCCGCGGTTGGCCGGGTTCGAGCGTGAACCTGATCGGCCCGAGAAACGGACGGTCCGCCGCATGGCCGATTTCCAGATTGTCGACCTCGACCTTTGGATACGGCAGAGGGTTGGTTTGTGCACCCACGGGGAAAGACTGCGGTCGGGTTTCGCGACCCAGCGCCTGCAGGCGCGCGGCCGCCTGCAGGCTCTCTCCCAGGCGCCAGCCGGCTCCGGGCAAGGTGCCAAGTGCTTCGTTGAGCCCCAGCGTCATCAGGGTGAGCAGGACGGCTACAGGGGCGCTGATGGTGTCGGCTCCATGCCAATGCAGCGCCAGTCCGAGCATCACCAGGGTGGCGATGGCCACCAGAAGTTGCACGGCCTGCTCTGAAACCAGGGCGATCGTTTCCTGGATGTGCAGGCGTTGTGCCTGTCGGATCTCCAGTTCTTCCACCTGGCGTTGCCGGGCTCGGGCCTTCCGGTAAGCCAGCAGTTCGGTCAGTCCCCCGAAGAAATCGAGCAATTCGACCCGCTGTCGCATCCGTTCTTCGACCAGGGATTTGCCCCGGGCTCGCCCTGCGCGAGCCCCGGCCAAAGCGGCCATGCCAGTGATGAGCGCGGTGGTCAGGATCACCGCCGCCGCCGGCCAGGGTGCCAGCCAGCCGGCAAGGGAGCTGGCGGCGAGAACGGCCAGCAGGGCGGCGGTCATGGGTCCGGTGATCCGCAACGGCACGGCATCCAGCGTGTCGATGTCGGCGGTGAGCCGCTGCTGCAGGTCCCCGCTACGCAAGGCCCTTTGCTCCGGAATGGACAGGCGCGCGATCCGTTCGAACGTGGTTTCTCGTAGCGTCGCCAGCACCCGCAGCACGGCCTCGTGTCCGATCACGCGTTCGCCGTAACGCGCCAGAGTGCGTAACAGAGCGGCGGCTCGGATGCCGGCGGACGGGGTGAACAGGTCGAGCCCGAGGAGGACGCCCGCGCCCGCCAGTGCGGCCGCCGTAATGAACCATCCCGAGAGCGCCAGGAGCGCAATGCCGGCCGCCCAGGTCAGCGCCAGCAGCAGGTGGGCCACTCCGGTCCACGCGCGTGCTTTCCCGAACACTGTTCGCAAAAAGCGCCAGTCAGACATGGACAGTCGTCCGCAGGCGGCCTGCATCGAGGTCGAGCGTCCTTTGCATCCGCGTCCAGACCGCCTCCTGATGGGTTGCGATCATGAGTGTGATCCCCTGGGACCGGACATGTTCCAGCAGCCGCTGCAGCAGGTCCTCCGCGGTATCCCGGTCGAGCGCGCTGGTGGGCTCGTCGAGCAGCCAGAGCTGGCTACCGGACAGCAGGGCGCGGGCGAGCGCGACGCGCTGCGACTGCCCTCCTGAAAGCCCTCGGTCCATCTCGCCGATTCGGGTATCGAGGCCTTCCGGGAGCATCGGATCGGTGATTGGCAAACCGGCCGTTTCCAGGGCTTCGATCAGCGTCTCGTCCGCCGTCCCTGGTTCGGTGCCTAGAAGCAGATTGTCGCGCAAAGTGCCATGGAACAGGTGAGAGCTTTGGCCGATCCACGCAAAGTTCCGCGCGGATTGCGACCGTTGCACGTAGCCCGTGTCCGGAGTCAGAAATCCGGCACAGACTGCGAGCAGGGTAGACTTGCCGCTGCCGCTGGGTCCGACCACAGCGACCCGTTCTCCGGCAGCGATGTTCAGGCTTACCTGTTCCAGCGCGGGTGTATCTTCGGGCTGGTAATGCAGGCTGACGTCCTTGAGGTGCAGCAGATGCGGCTGGGGTTCGGGCCGGAGGCTGTCCGCGTGGCTGGATTGTGCAGAATGGCCGTCCAGAACCCGAGCCAGCGCGGTGGCTGCAGCGATCGCGCCTGCCCGGTCATGGTAGCTCTGAGCGAACCGGCGCAGCGGCTGAAAATATTCCGGAGCAATCAGCAGTACGAACAGGCCCTTGAACAATGTGATTTCCTCGGCCGGGCCGAATTGCACGAAACCAAGCAGCGCAAAACCCACATAGATCGCAACGAGCCCGATCGCAACGGCACTGAAGAACTCCATCACCGCCGAGGAGAGAAAAGCGACCCGCAGCACCCGCATGCTCAGCCGGCGGTATTCCTGCGTCGCGCTCGCGACCTCCTTTCGCGCGGCTTCGAGAGCGCGGCTACGGCGCAACAGGTCCAGGGCGCGAATGCGGTCGAGGAAATGGCCGGCAAGCCGGTGCTGTCGCTCCTGCTGCGCCTCGTGGATTTG
>SLNI01000187.1 GCA_007133115.1 Thioalkalivibrio sp.
AGGATGCGTTCGAGGCGGGCGCTAGCCACATCGTGGTGGGGCGGCCCATCACGCGGGCCCCGGACCCCGCGATGGCGGCCGCCGCCATCCTCGCGAGCCTGCCCTCGGCGTCGACGGGGCTTTCCTGATTGGCTTGATCAAGGTTAGGATATACCCGGCGCCAGGATCGGCGTCGAATGAAAACCAACATGGAGGTTGTCAAAATGAAGCAATGGATTCTTGTCGCGTTGTTCCTGCTGTTCCTTGGTGCGCCTGCTGTCTGGGCCACCGGCACCGTGAACATCAATACGGCCTCGGTCGAGGAACTGGCGCAGCTCAGCAACATCGGGCCCTCGAAAGCCGATGCCATCGTGAGTTACCGTGAGGAACATGGACCCTTCCGATCGGTGCAGGAACTGACGAACGTGACCGGTATCGGCGAACGTATCGTTGAGATGAACCTTGATCGCATCGAGCTCGACTGATGCGGTCCGGGGCGGGTGGCTCAGGCCGCCCGCCTCATCCCACCAAAATCAGAGTAAACATGACCGCTAATCCGCACCGCATCCGAATGGCCGTCTTCCCCGTGGCCGGGATGGGCACCCGCTTCCTGCCTGCAACCAAGGCGAATCCGAAGGAAATGCTGCCCATCGTCGACAAGCCACTGATCCAGTACGCGGCGGAAGAGGCCGTGGCTGCCGGAATCGAGACCCTCGTCTTCGTGACCGGTCGTAACAAGCGGTCCATACCCGATCATTTCGACAAGGCCTACGAACTCGAGACCGAGTTGGCCGAGCGCGGGAAGATCAAGATGCTGGAACTGGTGCGCAACATCGTTCCGCCCGAGGTCGCCTGTGTGTACGTACGGCAGGCGGATGCGCTGGGTCTGGGGCACGCCGTGGGTTGCGCGCGGCCCATCGTTCAGAAGGAGCCCTTCGCGGTCATCCTTGCGGACGACCTGATCGAGAATCAGGGTCCCGGTGCGTTGGCGCAGATGGTGGAACGGTACAACGAGACCGGCGCGAGTGTGTTGGGGGTCGAGCAGGTGCCGCCTTCCGAGACCGGGAAGTACGGCGTGATCGATCCAGTGGCCACGGACACGCCAAGGCTCTGGGACGTGCGGGGCATCGTCGAAAAGCCGAAACCTGCGGACGCACCCTCGAACGTCGCCGTGGTGGGCCGTTACATCCTGACGCCCCGTATTTTTGAACTCCTGGCGGCACAGACACCGGGCGCCGGCGGAGAAATACAGTTGACCGATGCGATCGCGCGCCTTTTACAGGACGAGCGTGTCATCGCCTACGAATTCGAGGGGCGCCGGTTTGACTGCGGCAGCAAGCTGGGCTATCTCAAGGCGACCGTTGAGCTCGCTTTGCAGCACCCCGAGCTCCAGGACGATTTCAAGGCCTACCTCGAATCACTCGCCCATTGAAGGCGGGGGGCGTGTCGCTCTGCGGGCGGGCCGCCTATTCGGGGTGGGTCGCCCTCCTGTGAACGGGAAGGCCTGGCAGAGTGCGCTGGGTATACTGCGCTCCCTGATCATTTACTGGCGACCCGGGCGACAGCGCGCGTTGCGCCGCCTGTATCGGCCTCATGTGCCCTCGGACGGACTGGTGTTCGACATCGGGGCCCATCTGGGGGACCGCACCCGGGCGTTCGCGGATCTGGGCGCGCGGGTCATCGCGCTGGAACCGCAGCCGGGTGTGTATCGCTGGCTGGAGCGACGCGTGGGAGCGTCGGCACGGGTTTCCCTGCGTACCGAGGCCGTCGGGCCAGAGCCGGGTGAGGCGACGCTGGCGATCAGCCGGCGTACCCCAACGCTCTCGACCCTCTCGGGGTCGTGGACGAGCCAGATCGGCGAACGCAACCCGACCTTCCGACACGTTTCCTGGGACGAAGCGGTCACGGTTCGGGTGGTGACGCTGGATCAGCTGATCGAGGAATACGGGGTCCCCGATTTCTGCAAGATCGATGTCGAGGGATTCGAGGCAGAGGTTCTCGCCGGGTTGAGCCAGCCGGTCCCGGCGCTTTCGTTCGAGTTCGTGGCGGGAGCCCTGGAGATCGCGGAACAATGCATCCGGCGCCTGTCGGTCCTGGACGCGTACGAGTTCAACGCAGTCCGCGGGGAGCGGCGATCGTACCTGTTTCCCGAGTGGCAGTCGGCCGACATGATGCTGCGCTGGTTGGAGCAGGGGGCCGATGCCATTTCCTCCGGCGATATCTACGCGCGTTTGCCGCAAGAAACCGGGAATTTTGGCGCACCGGCTTGACAGCCATCGGTGGAAGCGGAAGGCTGAAATGATGGAGTTGACCCGGTTCACCCGTTGGCAGGACCTCACTACGGAGGAGATGCGTCTCCTCGCTGCGCGCGACCCCGTCGTCATTCTGCCCCTGGCCGCGATCGAACAACACGGTCCACATCTCCCGTTGTCGACCGATCTGGAGATCGGACTGGGTCTGCTGCAGGCTGCGGCCGCGTCCGTCGAAATGGCTCAGGGAGTGTTGCAACTGCCGCCGATGATGATCGGCACCAGCATGGAACACGAGGGTTTCCCGGGGACGCTCAGCCTCGAACCGGAAACGGCCCTGGCCGTGATCGCGCAGTACGGCGCGGCTGTTGCGGCGGCGGGGTTTCGACGCCTGGTGCTGGTCAACAGCCACGGTGGCAACACCCAGGTCATGGAACTCGCGGCCCTGCGGCTGCGCCGGGATCATGGGCTTCTGGCCGTAAATTGCAGCTATTTTCGCCTGCCACCGCCGGCGGACCTCGCGCTGCCCGCAGACGAGATTCAACACGGGATCCACGGCGGCGCTGTGGAGACGGCCATGATGTTGCATCTGGCACCCGGGGCAGTCCGCATGGACGCCTGTACCGAGGCGGTGTCGATGGGCCAGGAGCTGGCGCGGACAATGACTCTGGTCGGTGTCGTGGCTCCCGCGCCCATGGCCTGGTTGAGTCGGGATCTGCATCGATCCGGCGCGGTCGGTAATCCGCTGCTCGCGGACGCGGCGCTGGGGCGGCAGCTGGTTCTGCATTATGGCCAGGCCATCGCGCAGGTCATTCGCGAGACGGCTGAATTTCCTTTGGACAGACTGCGGCCAGTGCGTCCATGAACCGAACACGCGGTCGGATCAGTCCCGCGCAACCCGGTACTCGGCCGGTGTCGGAAGGGCTCGTCTCGTGAGCGAAAAAGCAAACATTACCGAGGCTTGGGAGGGAATTCTGAGGTCGCTTCGAGAGCTTGGAAGCGGAACCGGAAACGGCGAGTATCCGGGTGTTTCGGAAGCGCTCACCCCCGCGGCGGAAACGTTGTGGGAAATCTATGGCCCATTGATCGAATCCCGCGATCTGGTTCTCGCACAGCTGGGCCAGACGCTCGATGGCCGGATCGCGACCCATGCCGGTCACTCGCATTTCGTGAACGGTCCGGAGGGTATCGTCCATCTGCATCGGCTTCGGGCTCTGGTGGATGCAGTGCTGGTCGGGGCCGGTACCGCCGTGGCGGACGACCCAAGGCTCACGGTGCGCCGCGTGGAGGGGGAGAACCCCGTGCGCGTAGTGCTCGATCCCTCGGGCCGTGTGTCTCCAGAGGCTTCGGTCTTTCGGGATGGCACGGCGCCGACCCTGTGGTTGCGTGGCGAACGCGGCACCGGCGTTGCCGTTCCGCCCGGAGTGGAGG
>SLNI01000047.1 GCA_007133115.1 Thioalkalivibrio sp.
AATTCGCGTCCAGTGCAAGACAGCGATCGAGGACCGTGTCCGAGATTCGATCGGCCAGCTTGTCCGGATGTCCGTCCGATACCGATTCCGAGGTAAACAACCAGGATTGGCCCATCATCGCCCCCAAGACCGAGTCATGCTCCATGTTCCACCATAGTGGCACGCAAGGCAATGAAAGCAAGGACGTTACTGCGCCGCCCGCAAGCGGTCGGTACGTGATCGCGGGTGCGGCGTTTGATCAGTAGGCCGGAACGGACCCGAGCGCACCCCGATCGAACCGCTCCTCGTAGATCCGGAGAAGCGCGGGGATGACCAGCAGCACGAGCACGGTGGCGACCCCGAGGCCAAATACGATCGAAATAGCCATCGGCACCAGAAACTGGGCCTGCAGCGAACGTTCGAACAGCAGAGGAGTCAGTCCGGCGATGGTGGTGGCGGAGGTCAGGATCACCGCCCGAAGGCGCTGGCAGGAAGCTTCGATGATGGCCTCGCGCAGTGCTAGGCCTTGGTCGCGCAATCCCTGGTAGAAGCTCACCAGAATGATCGAGTTATTGACCACGATTCCGGTCAGGCCGAAGAGCCCGAACATCGAGAGGATCGTGAGCTCCACTCCCATCAGCCAGTGACCGAGCAGGGCTCCCAGGATGCCGAAGGGGATGATCGCCATCACGATCAGCGGCCATCCCCAGGAAGCGAAGACCCAGGCCAGCGTCAGATACATCAGCCCCAGGGCGAGCACGAGACCCACGCGCATGTCCGCGAAAGTCTCGGCCTGATCCGCGGCACGGCCTTCGAAGGAGTAGCTCACACCGTGGCGGTGTGCAAGTTCGTCCAGCGGGCCCGCTTCCAGCGCGGCGCGAATGCGGGCCGCGTTGTTGACGCTGCGATCCACCTCGGAAGAGACGTGGATCGCGAGTCGGGTATCGGCATGGCGCAGGGTCTCGAAGCCCTGGCGCGAATCGATACGCACCACGCTGTCCAGGGGACTGAGAGCGCCCGACGGCAGGCGCAGCAAAAGACGTTCGAGCGTTTCCGTATGGTGCCGTTCGCGGTCGGGCAAGCGCACACGCACCTCGACCTCCTCGAGCCCGTCCTGGAAGATCTGGGCCAACCGACCGTCGAAGGCATCGCGCAACTGGGTGCCCACACTCTCGGTGGTGAGACCCACGGCCAATCCTTCAGGACGGATCGAGTAGATCAGCTGCTCGCGTCCGAAGGGTGTGTCGTCGTTGATTGCGTAGGCACCGGCGAAATCGGCGAAGAGCTCGGCGAGCTCCAGCGCGGCCGCCTTGAGTCGGTCGGGGTCGTCACCAGTCAGCCGGACGTCGAGGTCGCGTCCGGGCGGGCCACCCTGACGTTCACTGATGTTGAAATTCTCGATCCCCGGCGTCAGTTGTATGCGTTCCTCCCAGGCGAGAATGATGTCGCGATTACGTGCGTCACGCGCCTCGGGCGAGACCAGTTCCACCTGGAGGTTCCCGAATTGTTCCCCGCGGGGTGCTGAAGCGTCGCCGGGATCGATTCCGAGCCCGCGGCGCACGACCACTGCACGGATCAACCCGCCCCCGAGATCCTGGTCGGCATCGTGCAGGGCCTGCTCCGCATCGGTGAGAAACTCCGCTACCCGCTCGGGCGGGGTCCCCGCGACGAAGTTGACCCCGGCATTGAGGACCGTACCCTCGGGGGAGGGAAAGAATGTGAACCCGATGCGGCCGCTGGCCGCGAGGCCCACTGCGAGGATCAGCGCCCCGATGGCCAGGGCCAGCGTGATGCCGGCGTGGTCCACGGCACGCGCGACCGTGCTCCGGAATTGACCATCGCGAACGCGTTCGAAGCCGGAGTCGAAGCGCGCCCGCAGGCTACCCGCGGGAGGCGGCTTCAGGCGCGACAACACGCCCTTCAGGTGTGCCGGCAGGATCAGGAAGGCAATCACCAGCGTGGCGCTGATCACGCAGATCACCACCAGCGGGATGTCGAACAGGATATTGCCGATGATCCCGCCGATCAGCATCAGCGGCAGAAAGGCGGCGACGGTGGTGAGGGACGCAGAGAACACGGGTGCGAGCATCCTGCGCGCCCCGTTGGCTGCCGCCTCCGCAGGGGATTGCCCCTGTTGGTGCAGGGTGTACGCGTGCTCGGAGACCACAATGGCGTTATCGACGATGATCCCGAGCGACATGATGAAGCCGAACAGCGAAATCATGTTGATCGACCCGCCGACCAGCCAGAGCACGACCAGCGCCGCGGTGAAGGCAATCGGTATGCCGAGCGCCACGCGCAGGGCCACGTGCCGGTTCAGGAACAGGAACAGGATTCCGAGCACCAGGAACAGCCCCCCGGCACCGTTCTTCAAAAGCAGCAGGATGCGTTCGAGCAGCAGCTCCCAAAAGGCATCGATCACTTCCAACTGAACGCCGGGCGGGAGCGTGGGCCGCGTCTGCGCCAACCACTCCTCGAGGATCCGGGCCGATTCCAGCGAATCGCCGGTCTCCGTGCGCATCAACAGCATCTCAAGGGCTGGCTGAGCGCCGACACTGACGCTGATCTGGCCATCGCGGGGCCGCCGCTCGATCTCCGCGATCTCGCCCAGACGCAGCAGACCGAATTCCGGATCCGATCGCAATGGAATGTCCTCGAAGGCGTAGGACTGGCGCCGCTGGTCCAGGCTTCGGATCTGGCGCGCCGTATCGGCGCGTCCGGCACTTCCGGCGGGGATGTCGCGGCTGAGCTCGTTGATGCGCCGCGCAACGTCTCCGATACCGAGGTCGTTGCCGTAGAGCTGGATCGCGGGGATCTGGATCGCGATTTCTTCCTCGGGTAACCCGGTGAACTCCACGCGCGCGATTCCACGGTCCAGCAGTTCGCGTTCGAAACGACGACCCAGCACGCGTAATTCGTTCGCGTCCTCGAGACCGCTGATCAGAAGGCGAGCCACGGGTTCATAGCGAACCACCCGGGTGACGATCGGGGTTTCCGCCGCCTCGGGAAGGTTGCGCTGCTGATCGACACGATCCTTGACCTGTTCGATCGCGAGCGTCATGTCCGCTCCGGCTTCGAACTCCAACGTAATGGACGCCACGCCGAGCGCGGAGGTGGACGTCATGTTGCGCAAGCCATCGACGGTGCGCAGATCCTGTTCCAGGGGATCCGTGATTCCGCGTTCCACATCTTCCGCCGTGGCTCCGGACCAGATCACGCGCACGGAGACGAGGTCGAGTTCGAAATTCGGAAAAAACTGTGTGTTCAGTTTCTGCAGGGCAAAGGCGCCGCCCAGGAGCATCAGGGCCACCAGCAGATTGGCGGCCAGGCGGTGATCCAGAAACAGCTGGATCAGGCCATGTCCCGCAGCCATCGGCGATGGGGATGCGGCTCCATTCGATGCCGACTCGCTCACGGGGTCGAGATGTCCGCGGCCATCGTCACTTCGACGGCGAGACCATCGACTGCATTGGGCAGACGCGTTACGACCAGAATGTCACCCGCGCGAAGGTCCGGATATCGGATCAGGGCCAGGGTCTGATCCGCGTCATCCCGCAATTCACCCAACCGTTCCACCTGCAGGCCCTCGAGGCGTTGATCCGTGACCCGGTACGCCCGGTCGGTCCCGTAGAGAACTTCGAAGGGCACGGCGATGCTGTCCTCCTGCTCGGGAAGGCGCA
>SLNI01000264.1 GCA_007133115.1 Thioalkalivibrio sp.
GGGGACCACCGTGCAACTTGCGCCGCTGTCATTCACATGGCACCGCGAGACGGGCGATATCGATTTTTCCGGTTCATGGCCGGGACTGTTCGCTGCCGAGGGACACTTTACCGGCACGGCGGGGAGTGCCGGGGCTCAGGTGGATTTCGAACTTTCTGGGCTGGATCTGCGGTCCGTGATCGATTCGGCGTGGTGGCCGGCAGACACGCTCCCCGTGACCTTCGGCGGGGGCCGGGTGACGATCTCCGGACATGTTGATTCGCGGGGCGCGGATCCCGAACTCCAGTTGGACTTCAAGGGTTCAGGTGTCGACTTCAGCGATCCCGACGGCCTTCGGGCCGGCGAGGACATCGTATTCACCGGCCGTTTGGACCGCACTGGGAGCGTGTGGGGAATTCAGCTCGGGTTTAGCGAGGGTGCGGTATTCATTGATCCCTGGTTTCTGGATTTCGGTGAGGTGGGTCTCGTGGAACTGAGCGCAGCCAACCTGTACGTCCCCGAATCGAAGGATGACCGTTGGCGGATCGGGGAACTGCAACTGGCGCTGGGGGAGGCGGGTCGTCTCGAAGGCACAGGCCTGGCAGGCCTCGCGGCCAGCGTCGAGGAAGGTGACGTGCGGCTTGCGGCGAGTCGGATGGATGTCGTCGGAGAATCGCTGCTGAGCCCGGTTTTGGCCGGTACCGCATTGGGCGCCGCGCAGTTCGGCGGTGCCTTTGACGGTGCGTTGCGGTTTGGTCGGGGGCGCTTGCGTGAGGTGGCGCTCTCGTTCGATGAAATGGAGATCGTGGATGCAGCCGGCCGCTTCGCACTGGAGGGACTGCACGGCAGCGCCGAGTGGAACGAGGATGAGCCTGCCCGGCCTGTGGCAGTCGGGGTACGGGCCGGTCACGTGTTCGGAATGCCCCTGGGACCGTTCGCCGTCGACTTCCGGTTGCGCCCCCGCGGTTTTCAGCTGCTCGAGCCCCTCGAGATCCCCCTATTGGATGGTGCCTTGCGCGCCGATACCCTGCAGATCAGCGCGGGCCCGGACGGTCCCAGCGTCGACTTCGATGGAGGGATCCGGGCGCTCAGCCTCGAACAGCTGTCGGAGGCTCTGGATTGGCCTCCCTTCGCGGGCACGGTGTCCGGGGTGATTCCGCGGGTACGGTATGAACGTGGGGCACTGGCTGTGGATGGCCGGCTACTGGTTCGCGTGTTCGACGGCGAACTGGTACTGCGCGACGTTGAGATACGGGACCTCTTTGGTCCCATTCCGGTGCTGGAAATGGCGGCCGAAATTCACCGCATCGATCTGGATCCGCTGACGCGTGCGTTCGACGTCGGGCGTATCGAGGGACGCCTTTCGGGAACCCTCGATGACCTCGTGCTCGTGGACTGGGCGCCCCGCCGGATGAACCTGCGGTTGGCCACCCCGGACAAGGATCCCGGGCGCAGGCGCATCAGCCAGCGCGCGGTGGACGACCTTGCCGAGCTTGGCGGTGGGTTGCAGGCCGCATTGTCGGCACCTTTTCTGCGGCTCTTCGAGGATTTTCCCTATCGCCGGTTGGGCATCCGTTGCGAATTGGAGGGCGACCGATGCCTGATGTCCGGCGTTGCTGATCGTGCCGATGGATCGTTCGTTCTGGTCGAGGGTCGGGGCATACCACACCTGCAGGTGATCGGCCATAACCGGGAGGTCGACTGGCCGGTGCTGATCCAGCGGCTGCAGGCAGTTCGAGAGGAACAGGATCCTGCTGTACAGTAGCTATGGAACAGAGATGAACGCAGACAAAACCTGGAGAGGAGCGGAGTCATGAATGCCACGAGGCGCTTTGCAGCGGTTACGCTGATGGCACTGTTCACCAGTGCCTGCGTGACCATCAATATCTATTTCCCGGCCGCGGCTGCGGAGGAGGCCGCCCGCATGATCGTGCGGGATGTGCTCGAACAACAGGAAAAACCCGCGGTCGAGCCGGAATCCATGCCCGAGCCCAGCAGCCTTCTCAAGGGTGGGCAGGCTGCGGGTTGGCTGGCCTGGACGCTTGATCGCCTGGTGGCGCCGGCGGCGGCGCAACAGCCGAACCTTCAGGTCGACACGCCGGCGACCTCGCGGCTGCGGGCGTCGATGCGCAAGCGAATCTCGGACCTGGCACCTCACCTGCGCAGTGGCGCCATCGGTTTCGGCAACGATGGGTTTGTGGCGATCCGGGATCTCTCTCTGGTGCCGCTGCGCGAACGGTCCGGGGTTCAGCGCCTGGTCAACGAGGAGAATGCCGACCGCACCGCGCTATACCGCGAGATCGCGCGCGCGAACGATCGGCCCGACTGGGAAGGGCAGATCCGTGAGACCTTCGCGCGGGTCTGGGTGGAGGAGGCGCCGTCCGGTTTCTGGTATCAGGGCAGTCGTGGTGCCTGGCAGCAGAAATGAACGAAGGTGAGCGCCAGGATCGCGGCTTGGCGTACTGGCGCGACCGAGCCGACCATCTGCTCAATCGTGCGGATCTCGCGACGTTGCCGCGTTGGCAGGGCCTGGTGTTCGGTATCCTGCGCGGACTCGGTGGCATTCTCCGAGAGGCCACTGAAGGACAGTTGACGCTCCGGGCGATGAGCCTCGTCTACACCACGCTGCTTTCGGTGGTACCGCTGCTGGCTCTTTCGTTTTCCGTTCTGAAGGCCTTCGGCGCTCACAATACGGTCGAACCGTTCCTGCTCAATCTGCTCGAGCCGCTGGGGGATCAGGGGAACGAAATCGTCGAGAACGTGCTGGGCTTCGTCGACAACATGCGTGTCGGCGTGCTCGGCTTCGTCGGCCTGATCTTCCTGGTCTACACCGTCATTGCGCTGGTTCAGAAAATCGAGCAGGCGTTCAACGGCATCTGGCATATCGAGGGCACGCGCAGTCTTGGGCAGCGTTTCAGCAACTATCTGTCCGTGATCATGGTCGGGCCGTTGCTGGTGGTGTCGGCGCTGGGTGTCACCGCGACCGTGATGTCGTCGACGCTGATGCAACGCGTCACCTCGGTTGAGCCCTTGGGCACCCTGTTCGAGGCGGGCGCCAGCCTGCTTCCATTCGGGTTCATCGTGGCGGCGTTCACGTTCATCTACATGTTCGTGCCCAATACCCGGGTGCGCCTGCTGCCGGCGCTCATCGGTGCGGTACTCGCGGGGTTTCTCTGGCAGGGTGTGGGCTGGGGGTTTGCCGCGTTGGTCGCGGGCTCGACACGTTTCGACGCCATCTATTCCGGCTTCGCGATCGTGATCATGCTGCTGATCTGGATCTACCTGGCCTGGCTGATTCTGCTGGTCGGTTCCAATATCGCGTTCTATATCCAGAACCCCGAGTACATCCGGGTGCGGGGAGGGTCGGTGCGGGTCTCCAGCGGCATGCGTGAACGCCTGGGGCTGCACCTGATGACGCAGGTCGCCCGGCGCTTCGTGGCCGGGAATCCACCTCCTGGACTCGACGAGATCGCGCACCAGTTGCGGGTGCCCAGCCGAGCGATTGCGGGCCCAGCGGCGGCGCTCGAGGCGGGCGGTCTTCTGTTGCGCACGGCCGATGATGATGACCGCTACGTACCGGGCCGCGATCTCGCCACGATTCCGGTGAACGAGATCTTCCAGGCGCTTCGAGGGGGTGAGGACGATTCGTTGTACCGCCACGTCGA
>SLNI01000006.1 GCA_007133115.1 Thioalkalivibrio sp.
GACAGCTCCCGCCGGAAGCGGATACCGGCGCGGAATACGCGGAGCTCTATGATCCGGCGCTGGTCGCCGCGGTGAAGGCTTTCCAGCGCAGCCACGGGCTGGTGACGGACGGGATTGTCGGACCCCAAACACGCGCGGCAATGAACCGTTCCCGCAAGGAACGTCTGGAACAGGTACGGGTGAACCTGGAGCGATTGCGCTGGATCGCCTCTCTGGCGCAGACGGACCTGGTGCGTGTCGATCTCGCGGGCGGGACGGTTGACTTCCTGCGTGACGGGCAGAGCCTATGGAAGTCCCGCGTGCAGGTCGGAAGACCGTCGCGTCCTTCGCCGAGCCTCATGTCCGAGATCACGCACCTGACGCTCAACCCCACCTGGACCGTGCCGCCGACCATCCTGCGCAACGACACCTTGCCCGCCATTCGCGAAGATCGGGGTTACCTGGAGCGGAATCGAATGCGCGTTCTCGATTTTTCCGGCCGTGAACTGTCCGCTGATGAGGTCGACTGGGACCGCCCTGCCGGCATCATGTTGCGCCAGGATCCGGGCCCCTTCAACGCGCTGGGCGAGGTCGCACTGCGGTTCGACAACCCCTTCATGGTCTATCTGCACGATACCCCGAGCCAACGTTTGTTCGAGCGTGAACAACGCGCGTTCAGTTCCGGCTGCGTACGGGTGGAGCGGGCACGGGAACTGGTCGAGATGTTGCTTCGGAACGAGTCCGAGCCACGACGCCTGGAGGCGATGCGGCTGCTGGAGGGAGACCAAACCCGGGATTTCCACCTGATCCGCCCCATACCGATCCTGATGGCCTACTGGACCGTGGGACTGGACACCGACGGTGAGGTGGAATTCCGGCCGGATGTGTATCAACTCGATGCCGCGCTGGCGCGGGCCCTGGACGAGGCCGAGCCTCGGTAGGTCCTTCAGCTACCGCATCCCAACAGTTTAAGTTGTTGCCCTGGCTGGATCAGGTAGCGTGGCCCGGCGATCCCGTTGGTTTCCGCGATGGCGCGGGCGCTCGGGCAACGCTGCCCATGCGCGATGGTGGAGAGGGTGTCGCCACGCCGTACGGTATAGATCCGGGGAGCGGTGAACTCCCGCCGGTATTCTCTTGCCTCGTGCAGTTCACGGGCGAGTGCGATCCTGCGGCCGGTCAAGCAATGCGCTTGGTATCGGTCCACCAGTGCGTCTGGAACCTGGACCTCGCTACCAGCGGGGATTCGCGAATCGTGCTCGAGGCGCGGGTTCAGGTTGCGAAGGGTCCGGAACCAGCCCGAACGGCTTCCTTCCTGCCCCAGGCAGATGGCCAGTTCACTCAGGGTGATCGGGGCCTGCAGGCTGAGCCCGGTCGCGACCGGGTCCAGAGTGGGAAATTCAAGCCCGTAGTCTTCCGGGTGGAGGAACAGCCAGGCGGCAGCCAGCACGTAGGGGACGTATTCCTGGGTTTCTTTCGGGAGCTGCCCGAAGATGTCCGGGTTCCAGAATCGGGGATCCGCCACGCCGCGCGTGATGCGTTGCACGCGGCCCTCTCCGCCGTTGTAGGCCGCGAGGGCGAGCTCCAGATTGTCATCCAGTTGCGCGAAGCGCTCCTGCAGGTAGGCGACGTTGGCACGGGTCGCGGCGGTAGGATCGAAGCGGAGGTCGAATCCATCCTCGGTGGTCAGTCCGAACCGCCTTCCGGTGTGATGCATGAACTGCAATGGTCCCGCCGCGCCCGCGCGGGACACGGAGTGCACACGTCCCCCGGATTCCTTCGCGAGAATGCCGAACAGGAGAGCCTCCGGAAGCCCCGCCTCTTCGTACACGGGCCACATCAGGTGGCGCATGTGCAGGTAGTTCTCATAGGCATCGATGAGGCTGGGACGCATCCAGGTCAACCAGTCATTGAGCGCGGCGTTGACCAGGCTGTTCAGTTCGATGATCTCCGCGAGATCCTGCCCGTTGAGCCGTCGGATCGAGCCCTGGACCTCCGTTCGCGTGGGCAGGAGCGGAAGTTCCTCGAATACATCCCCGGTTTCAAGTTCGACGTAATCCTCGGCCGCGCCCGCCAGCACATCACTGCGCAGCGTGAGCAGGTTGGAATAGGCAGCCATGAAGCGCTGGGGTTCGCAGCCGACGGTCTCCGCGCAGGTGTGGCCCGTGGTCGCCAATTGGTCGATGGCATGGCGGATCTCGGCTCGGCCTCGCTCACGATCACCGGACCGAATCCACTCCACCCCGATCTCGTACGCCAGGACCGAGTCCTCGAGAGTCTGGTAGAGGCTGTTGATGCCCCGTTCATCGGCTGGGTTCGCGGTGTCTCCGACAGATGCCGAATAACAGCCGGCGAGGGCGATGCTGGCGGCTGCCAGGAGAAGGATTCGTTTCATGGGGCTCCCCGCCTGGCTCGGCGGTCACATTGTCCAGAACTTCGGCGTGGCGGTATGACCGACCACCGCGAACGAGGTTTTTCGGGCCGCGTCTATGGGTCTTCCCTGTTTCTACATTACCATCGTGACTTCGACGCTGGAACAAGGCCAAGCACAAATGGACAGTTCATTGATCGTGACCCTGATCGGTCCCGACCGCCCCGGCCTGGTCCGCGCGGTGGCGGCTATTGCCAGGACAGCAGGCGCAAATTGGGTCGAGAGCCGGATGGCGCAACTGGCCGGGCAGTTCGCTGGCATCGTGCGGTTGGAGATCGCTCCGGAAAGGGCGGCACAACTGGAAAACGCCTTGCGGTCCCTCGAAACCGAGGGTCTTCGGGTCACCGTGGAACGGGGTCTGGAGACGGCTGAGGCGGCGTTGCAGGGGGTTCGACTGGATCTGTTGGGGCACGATCGTCCTGGAATCGTTCAGGAAATCACGGCAGTGCTGGTGCGGCACGGAGTGACCATCGAGGGGCTCGAGACTGGATGTGAGCGGGCCTCGATGTCTGGCGAGCGCATGTTCCGCGCCTGCGCCGAACTGGGAGTTCCTGCCGATACCGATCTGCATCTGCTGCAGGATGACCTGGAATCCCTCGCCAACGAACTGATGGTGGATCTGGAATTGCATCCGGAGTCCGGAGCGACTCGAGGGGGTTGACCCGCAAACCCCTGCGCGCCCGGTGATGTTGAACGAAGGGATCATGCGCCCGCAGTATGATGGACGCAGAAAACAACTCCCGAAAGCGAAAGGAATGGCTGCATGAGTGAACGTATCGACACGCAAGCGCTGGATCAGCTTTTTTTCGAAGCGCGTACACATAACGAATGGCTGGACCGCCCGGTCAGCGACGAGCTTCTGAAAGAACTCTTTGAGACGTTGCGCTGGGCGCCGACCAGCGCCAACTGCAGTCCGGCGCGGATTGTTTTCGTGAAAAGCCCGGAGGCGAAGGCAAGACTGTTGCCGGCCCTGATCGAGGGAAACGTCGAAAAGACGCGAACTGCGCCCGTCACGGCAATCATCGGCCATGATCTCGAGTTCCACGAACAACTGCCCCGGCTCTTTCCCCACACCGATGCCCGCTCCTGGTTCGCAGGGAACCAGCCCCTGATCGAAGCGACTGCGTTCCGCAATGGAACCCTGCAGGGCGCTTACCTGATCCTGGCGGCGCGTGCACTGGGCCTGGACTGCGGCCCGATGTCTGGATTCGATGTCGATCAGGTCAATGAA
>SLNI01000115.1 GCA_007133115.1 Thioalkalivibrio sp.
TTCGAGTGGATGCGCAACATCGAGGACTGGTGCATCTCGCGCCAGATCTGGTGGGGCCACCGCATTCCGGCCTGGTACGACGACCAGGGCAACATCTTCGTCGGGCGCTCGGAGGCGGAAGTCCGCGAGCGCCACGGGCTCGGACCCGAGATTGCGCTCACCCAGGACGAAGACGTACTCGACACCTGGTTCAGCTCCGCCCTGTGGCCGTTTTCCACGCTGGGCTGGCCGGAGGAGACCCCGGAGCTGCAGCGGTTCTACCCGACCAGCGTGCTGGTTACCGGCTTCGACATCATCTTCTTCTGGGTCGCCCGGATGATCATGATGGGGCTCAAGTTCATGGACGACGTACCCTTCCGCGAGATCTACATCACCGGCCTGATCCGCGACGCGGAGGGCCAGAAGATGTCCAAGTCCAAGGGCAACGTACTGGACCCGATCGACCTGATCGACGGCATCACGCTGGAGGCCCTGCTGGAGAAGCGCACCACCGGCCTGATGCAGCCGCAGATGGCGAAGAAGATTGCGAAAGCCACGCGCGGGCAGTTCCCCGAGGGCATTCCCGCCTTCGGGACCGACGCGTTGCGCTTCACGCTGTCGGCCATGGCCACCACCGGGCGCGACATCAAGTTCGACCTCGGGCGCATCGAGGGCTACCGCAACTTCTGCAACAAGCTTTGGAACGCCGCGCGCTTCGTGCTGATGAACGTGGAGGAACAGGACACCGGCCTCGGACCGGAACTGCGCGAACCCACGCTCGCCGACCGCTGGATCCAGGACC
Source organism: Thioalkalivibrio sp. (assembly GCA_007133115.1). Classification (GTDB taxonomy): domain Bacteria; phylum Pseudomonadota; class Gammaproteobacteria; order Ectothiorhodospirales; family Ectothiorhodospiraceae; genus Thioalkalivibrio. Next base: position 782 of record SLNI01000115.1, read on the forward strand.
GGTTGCAGGTGACCGCCGCGACGGTCACCGCGCACTACGCCGCCTACCGTTTCGATCTGGCCGCACAGGCGCTGTACGACTTCGCCTGGCACGACTACTGCGACTGGTATCTGGAACTCACCAAGCCCGTCTTGAACGGGGATGCGGACGCGGCGGTCAAGCGCGCGACCCGGCACACGCTGGTGCAGGTTCTCGAGGCACTGCTGCGCCTGCTCCACCCGATGATGCCCTTCATCACCGAAGCGATCTGGAACGACGTCAAGGGTCACGCCGGTGTCGATGCGCGATTTCTGGTCGAGCGGCCCTGGGTGGGGCTCGACGAATTCCCTGCCGATGCAGCGGCCGGTACCGAACTGGAGTGGGTCAAGGGCTTCATCACGGGTCTGCGGCGAATCCGGGCGGAAATGGACATTCCTCCGGGCAAGCCACTTCCGGTGCTGGTGCAGAACTGGGTGGAGATGGACCAGGAACGCTACCTGCGTCACCGCGCCCTGCTCGACTTCCTGGCGAAACCCGAATCGGTGACCTGGCTCAACGCTGGCGAGGACGCTCCCGAATCGGCGCTGTCCCGGGTCGGCGAAATGCGTCTGCTGATTCCGCTCGCCGGCCTGATCGACAAGGACGCGGAGATCGCGCGCCTGGAAAAGGAAATCGGCAAGCTGGACAGGAATCTGGAGCAGAGCCGGGCACGTCTGGCCAACGAGAGCTTCGTAGCGCGGGCACCAGCGGACGTGGTCGAAAAGGAACGCGCCCGGGTGTCCGAGATGAGCGCCGCACGCACCGATCTCGGCGCCCAGCTGGAACGCATTCGTTTGCTCTGAAGGGCGCCGGCACCTCTCCCGGTTTCAGTTCAGGTGCGCATCCCGATGGCCGGCGAGGGAAAACACAGCCACGGAAGACACGGAAGAACACGGATAAAACATTGAACGAACGTCTAATTCCGTGATTTCCGTGTCTTCCGTGGCGCGCCTTATGATCGCCAGGGCTGACGCAGGACCATAACCGTCAGTCCGGACGGGGCGGATGCAGATCGGCGTCGCGCCCGCCTCCATCGGTTTCCCGACCCTTGCCTTCCCGCGCATCACGCACGGGCACGTGGGCCAGAAGGCGCCCCGCCCGATCCTCGAGACGGTCGAGAGTCGGCTTGTCGGCAAGCTCCTCACAGCTGTCTGCGAGATGGTGGTACAGGTCGCGATAGGCGGAAGCCATGCCCGCAAAGAGGGTGGCGGTGCGATCGAAGTGATGGTTGACGGCACCCCGGTAGCGGTTGAGCTCCTGCATGCGGCTGTCGAGTTCCGTTTCCAGTTCCCGGATCAGGCGACGATCCTGGCTGGTCATGCGCCCGATCCAGAACCCCAGCAGGCCAGCCAGCAGCACCGCCAGCAGGATCAGCAGCACCCACAGACCCATCGTCATCTGCTCTTCCACTACATCGTTCCTCGGCTCGCGCTCGTTGGCCTATTGTGCCCGAGCCCGGGCGTCCAGGTACAGGCTCGGCCATCTCGCCCCCTGGCCGCGTTCTGCGTTATCGTTTGGGATCCAACCCCTCCTCGAGACCGCCATGCCGTTGTCACCCCGAGACCAGCAGATCCGCCTCGCCCAAGTCGCACTGATCCGGCTGGTGGTCCAGGCCAGCGGGAATCCCGAGGCCCGGAACGAACTCGAACCGGTGCTCGCACAGGCCGAACAGGGCGGATGGACCGACCTCGTGCCGCGAATCCGGCGGGTCCTGAAGGGTGAACGGGACGCTGCTCTGCTGCGCGGGCTGGACGACGAAGACACGGTGATCCTGACCGCCATCCTGGACGGGCTCCGGGATCCTTCCACCCTGCCCGACCCGAACGATGCCGCCGATCCGGCCCAGGCCGCACCGGGACTCGCCCACATGATTCATTCCGCCAGTCACGGCGATGCGCAGGCGCTGCACTGGCTCTCGCAGATGGCCGAACAGATGACCCGTGCGGGCGGCGATCTGGCCCGCCTCGGCGGCATCACCAAGCGGCTGGTGGACGGCGAGCGTGACCCGGACCGGCTGTGCAAGGGCATGGGCGCTCAGGGCGAATCCCTGGTCCTGTCCCTGCTCGGGGAACTCGGGAAGCTCGAACGGCACTGACTTTCATGGCCAACGGCCACCCTGACCTGTGAAACGCCGAGCCACGGAAAACACGGACAGACACGGACACGGGGTTTGATCCGGTTCTCTTCCGTGATTTCCGTGTTTTCCGTGGCTGGTTTTTCACGCCAACGTCGGCGGCCGGCCTGCCAGTCAGCGGGTACCGCGCCCGACTCAGAGCGCGTGAACCCAGCGCAGCACGGCCTCCTGAAGGTTCACCCCAGCCCCCTGGTGGGCGGTTGGATGGTTGATCAGCAACACCACCATCATGTCGTCGCCACTGCGGTTGCGTATGTAACCGGCGACCGCGGACACCTCCCGAAGGTGCCCCGTCTTCAAGTGCATGCGTCCGGTTTCGGGAGCCTCCCGGAAGCGCCGGCGCAACGTCCCGTCCAGGCCTGCAAGCGCCAGCGAGGAAACGAACTCGGGACGCCAGGGGCTGTCCCAGCCGGCCTGCAACACCGCAGCCATCTGCGCCGGCGTGATCCGGGTATGCCGACTGAGCCCCGACCCGTTGTCGATCACCATCCCACCGACATTCACCCCTTGCTCGGCCAGTACCTCGTACAGTGCCTGGCGCGCCTTCTCGATCGTGGCCGGAGCCCCGAAGCGCGTAGCCCCCAACGTCAGCGCCAGTTGGCGGGTAACGACGTTGGAACTCCATTTGTTGGCGATCCGGATGATCTCGCCCAGCGGTCGCGACTGATGCACCATCAGGGGTTCGAGTTCGGCAAA
>SLNI01000223.1 GCA_007133115.1 Thioalkalivibrio sp.
ACATGCAAAAGGCCCCACAAGGGGGCCTTCCGCATGTTGGCTGGGGGACCAGGATGACTCGGCCTCCGGCCTCGCCCTTCGGGCCGCCCACGCTGCGCGTGGACGTTGGCTCCGCTTCGCTCCGCGCTCGAACCTTGCAGGTTCGAACCCTGGCACGCGCTCATCAACATGCAAAAGGCCCCACAAGGGGGCCTTCCGCATGTTGGCTGGGGGACCAGGATTCGAACCTGGGTTGACGGAGTCAGAGTCCGTAGTCCTACCGCTAGACGATCCCCCACCGACCGGTCCGGAGCACCCCGGACCTCGAACTCAGCGCTTGGAGAACTGCTTCGCGCGGCGGGCTTTCGCCAGACCGACTTTCTTGCGCTCGACTTCGCGGGCGTCGCGGGTCATGAACCCAGCCTGGCGCATCGGCGAACGCAGTGTCTCATCGTATTGGACCAGCGCGCGGGCAATGCCCAACCGGATGGCGCCGGCCTGGCCGTTGGAACCGCCACCCTTGACCGTCGCGATCACATCGAAGCGGTTGCCCGCATCTGCCGTTTCCAGCGGCTGACGAACGACCATGCGCGATGTCTTGCGGCCGAAATATTCGTCGAGCGCCTTGTTGTTGACGACGATCTCGCCCTTTCCGGGACGCAGAAAGACTCGCGCGGAGGCGGTCTTGCGGCGGCCCGTCCCATAGTTCTGGTTCATTGCCATGAATTCGTTGTCCTTGACCGTGTGACGTGTCCGCAGCGCGGAATCAGATTTCCAGCGGCTGCGGCTGCTGGGCAGTGTGACGATGGTCGCTGCCGGCGTACACCTTCAGCTTCTTGAACATCGCCCGGCCCAGCGGATTCTTCGGCAGCATCCCCTTCACCGCGAGTTCCAGCACCCGCTCCGGCGCGCGCTCGATCATCTGGTTGAAGCTGGCCTGCTTGATTCCTCCCGGGTAACCCGAGTGGCGGTAATACATCTTGTCAGTCGCCTTCTTGCCAGAGACGTGAATCTTCTCGGCGTTGACGACAACAATGTAGTCCCCGGTGTCCACGTGGGGCGTGTACACGGGTTTGTGCTTGCCGCGCAGACGGCGCGCGATCTCGGTGGCGAGTCGACCCAGGGTCTTGCCGCTGGCGTCGACCAGATACCAGTCGCGTTCGACTTCGGCCGGCTTGGCGCTTATGGTTTTCATGCCTGTTGCTCCGGAAACGGGGCTTTTTAGAAAGCGCGCCATAATACCCAAGGGCGCCCACGTGTTCAAGGTATGGAAGCAAAAAGGCCGGCCCCGAGGGGCCGGCTCCGCATGGCACACGCGGACGCACAAGGACTACATGCGCTCTTCAGCCTTCTGACGCACCTGCTGCAGCAGTTCGGGATCGTTCTGCAGGGCCGTGGCGACGTCATTGTACTCCTGAACGCTCATGCCTGTTCGTTCGACCGCCTGCAGCATCTCCACCTGCGCCTCCTGCTGCATGGCCTGGGCCTCACTCTCGTTCGTGGCCGAACCCAGACGCTCGGCAAAAACCTCGCGAACATCCTGAACGGCCACGAAGGCATCGACAAACGTATCGACGGTCTGCTCCGTCAGCATCGCGCTCGCAGGGGTGGTCTCCCCAAAGGTCGGGGCGGTCGGGGCGGTCGGGCTGGTCGCCTGGGCATGTGCGTGGCCGGCAACGGCCAGCAGTCCAACAACAATCAGAGACAGCGTAGTCGTATGCATCATCCTATTTTCCTCGATCGTGCGTGAATGGTGATCGAATAGGGAGCAGCAACCATGCCAACACCGGTTATTGAGGTATTTTATATATATAAACAATAATTTATGTGATATTTCGCGCTGAATCAGACCCCGAGCACGCCGGGTAAAACTGTGTCGCTTTTTACCATGTGTCAAATGGATACGGCTCGATACGTCACAGGTCCTCCCCGAGACGCCGATACAGGGTTCTGCGACCAATGCCAAGGATGCGCGCCGCGCGCTGCTTGTTGCCACCGGTGAAGTCCAGCACCCGGCGCAGGTAATGGGCTTCGACCTCAGCCAGCGTCTGCCAGTCTTCGTCGCGCAGCCGCACGGCATGCGCCCCGGTCGACTCCGCGGGCTGGCGTTGCGCCCGGACACGTTCCGGCAGATCGGCGACCCGGAGCCAATCGCCGCGAGCCAGCGTCGCAGCGCGTTCCACGAGGCTTTCAAGTTCCCGAACGTTTCCCGGGAAACGATAGTCCAGCAGCAGACGCATGGCGGCCGGCTCGAAACGTGGCGGCGTCTGTCCGCGGACCAGACCGAATCGGCGCAGAAAGAATTCCAGCAGGGCCGCTATATCTTCGCCGCGTTCTCGGACCGGCGGCACATGGAGGCGGAAGGTTTCCAGCCGAAAAAACAGATCCTCCCGAAAACGGCCCTCGCCCATCTCTTCCACGAGATCACGATGGGTGGCAGCGAGAACGCGCACGTCACTGTCCAACTCCTCGTTGGCGCCGACTGGACGCACCTTGCCGTCCTGCAGCACGCGCAGGAGCTTGGTCTGCATACTGACGGGCATCTCACCGATCTCATCGAGAAACAGCGTACCGCCATGGGCCTCCTGAAAAAGCCCGGTTCGAGCGCCGCGCGCCCCGGTGAACGAACCCGCTGCGTGCCCGAACAGCTCCGACTCCAGCAACGTCTCGGGGATCCCCGCGCAGTTGATCACCACGAATGGACCATCCGTGCGCGGACTCTCACGATGCAACGCCCGGGCGACGAGTTCCTTGCCGGTTCCCGATTCGCCGGTGATCAGCACACTGCCATCGGACTGTGCCACCCGCCGCACCAGGTCAAAAAGCTTCAGCATGGCGGGAGACTTCCCGAGCATGCCGTGAAAGCCCTTGTCGCCGAGGACCTCCCGGTATTCCTGGACCTCCACCCGCAGGCGGCGGCTTTGGAGAACGCGTTGCAACGTCAGACGCAGATGCTCCAGATCGACGGGCTTGGTGAGGAACTCATCCGCACCGGCCTTCAGGGCACTGACCGCCTGATCGATGGTCCCGAAACCCGTCAACATCACGAAGCCCGGCACCGGCACCTGCGCCTGAGCAGATTCCAGCACGTGGAAGCCATCCTTCCCGGGCAATCGAAGATCGCTGACCACAGCCGCAAAGGTGGTTTCCCGAAACGCTTCACGGGCCTCCGCCGCATCCGTCACTGCGACCACACGGTAACCCGCGTCCGTCAACTCATCGCGCAGCAGTTCGCGGTGACCCCGGTCGTCCTCGACCAGAAGAATCCGGTCCTCGGCCTGTGCGGACCCCGAAGGCGAGGAGCCCGTCATTCCGGCTCACCCGCACCCACAGGCAGGCGCATCACGAACCGACTGCCTTGCGTCCAGTGCGGATCCAGCCAGATGCGACCACCATGGTCCGCAACGGCCGCGTGGGCGAGGGCGAGTCCGAGACCCGTACCCCAGCCTACCGGCTTGGTGGTGAAAAAAGGCTCGAACAGCCGGTGCCTGTGTGCTTCCGGTACACCCCCGCCATCATCGGTGACCGCGAGTTCCCATTCGTTTCCCGATGCCTTCTGCACCCAGGCCCATACGATCGAAACCCGAGTGCGCGCCGCGTGCAGGGCGTTCTCGACGAGGTTGCCGATGGCCTGCTCGAGGCG
>SLNI01000163.1 GCA_007133115.1 Thioalkalivibrio sp.
GAGCCGGCCGCCTGCACCCGCAGCGTCTCCTTCTCCAGACCGATGCGCCCGCGCAGCAGCGGCGGCGCGAGGTGCTCGCCGAGCAGGTGCATCAACCGATGCAGATCGTTTTCCGTATGTGGCACGCGTGAATTCCTTTACCCGATGACGCGAAGCCGGGGAACATACCGCAATGACCGCACACGGTCACTTTGCGTATGGTGAGATCATGCTCCAGTCCCTGCGATCGATGCTAGACACCCTCCTGCGCGGCCTGTGGCCCGGCACGCGGCAGATACCTGCGCTCGATGACTCCGAGTGGCGGGCATTGGGCGACCGGACGCCTTTCATGGCGCTGCTCTCGTCCGCCGAGCTCGATCTCCTGCGCGAACGCATCGGGGAATTCCTGGGCCGGCACCGCTTCGTCGGCATCGACTTCGAGCTTCGCCCATGGCAGCAGCACCTGATCGCCGCCTATGCCTGCCTTCCCATCCTGCATCTGGGAATCCGGTCCTACCGGGACTGGAAGACGCTCGTGGTCTATCCCGATACCTTTGCCCCGGAACAGGAGTGGATGGACGATGACGGCATCCAGCACCAGGCGGTCGTGGCGCAGGCGGGGGAGGCATGGGAGCGCGGACCGGTCGTCCTTTCCTGGAGCGATATCGCGGAAGACGGAGCGGTCATCGTGCACGAAATGGTGCATACGCTGGACGCCGCGAACGGTGGCGTCAACGGCTTTCCCCCATTGCCGGCGGGCATGTCCCCGCAGGAGTGGACCAAGACCTTCAGTGCGGCCTTCGCGGCGCTGAACGCGGAAATCGAAGCCGGCGATGAACCCAGGATCGATCCCTACGCGGCCACCGACCCGGCCGAGTTTCTGGCCGTCAGCTGCGAGTACTTTTTCTTCATGCCGGGTTATCTGCTCGACGTATTGCCTGAGGTCTACTGGCAGCTGGCGAGCTATTTCCGTCAGGAACCCCATTTGCGCGGTGACGAAATCGCGACGCTTTGCACCGGAGCGGAGGATGCCAGGCCCTGATCAAGGCAGCGACCCCGCGCGTTCCAGGGTCTCCAGCGCCTCCATCCATACGGCCTCCGCGGCCTCCAGCTCCAGACGCAGCCGGCCCTGACGCTGTACCAATGCCGGCAGCTCATCATCCTCACCCTTGGTGTAGAGCGCGGGATCGGCGAGGGCCTCGCCAATGGCGTCGAGTTCGGCCTGCAGACGGGAACACCGGGCTTCCTCGCGTTCCGCTGCCTTGCGCAGCGGCTGCAATGCCTGCCGCTGCCGGGCCGCCTGCTGCCGGCGTTCCCGTTGGCCATCGCGGTCGGCAGCACCCACGGTCGCCTCGGGACCGGGGGCGCCGCGGGTCCGTTGTGAGGAACTGAACTCGCGGGTGTAGTCCTCGAGATCACCGTCATACTCCTCCATCCAGCCACCGCGCACGCGCCAGAATCGGTCGCAGACCCGGCCCAGCAGATCGCGGTCATGCGACACCAGCACCAGCGCGCCGGCGTAGGACTCCAGCGCCTCCGCGAGCGCTTCGCGCATGTCCAGGTCCAGGTGGTTGGTCGGCTCGTCCAGAAGCAGCACGGCGGGCGCCTGCCAGACCAGCATCGCAAGGACCAGCCGCACGCGCTCCCCGCCCGAGAAACCGGCCACCGGCTGGTCTGCGCGCACACCGGAAAACCCGAATCCGCCCAGCAGGTTACGCAGATCCTGTTCGCTGGCTCGCGGATCCTGACGTTGCAGGTGCCGCAAGGGGCTGACCGCCTCGTCCAGCTGCTCGCGTTGATGCTGCGCGAAATAGCCCACGGCCAGGTCCGGATCCACCGCGCGGGTACCCTGGCTCGGCGCCAGGTTCCCCGCGAGCAGGGACAACAGCGTGGATTTGCCCGCACCGTTGGGTCCCAGGATCCCGATGCGGTCTTCCGGTCGCAGGCGCAGGGTGGCGGGGTGCAGGCGGACCTTGCCTTCGGTGATCACACCGGCCTCGTCCAGGCGCAGCAGCGGATCCGGAAGTCGCGACGGGGCGGGAATGTGCAGGTGGATCGGCCGTGACGCGCGGATCACGGCGATTTCGTCCAGCTTTTCCAGGCGCTTCAGACGGCTCTGGGCCTGTCGGGCCTTGGATGCCTTGGCGCGGAAGCGGGCTACGAAACGTTCGAGGTGCTCCCGCTCGCGGGCGACCCTGACGGCGGCCGACTCGCTCTGCGCCATGATCTCCGCGCGTCGCCGTTCCGCCTGGCTGTAACTGCCGTTGAACAGCTGTACCTGGCGGTGCTCGATGTGCGCGACGTGGGTCACGACCGCGTCGAGAAAGCGACGGTCGTGGGCGATCACGATCAGCGTCCCCGGATAACGGCGCAGCCATTCCTCCAACCACAGGATGGTCTCGAAGTCGAGGTGGTTGGTGGGCTCGTCCAGTAGCAGGAGGTCCGAACGGGTCATCAACGTGCGTGCAAGCCCCAGGCGCATGCGCCAGCCCCCGGAGAACTCTGCCACCGTGCGGTCCGGATCTTCCGGGGCAAACCCGAGCCCTGAAAGAAGCTGTCGCGCCCGCGCCTCCGCGCTCCAGCCATCGATCGCGTCGATCTCGGCATAGAGGTGGCCATGTTCCTCGCCGTCGTCGCAGTTCGCCAACCGCTCCTGCAATTCGCGCAATCGGGGATCGCCGTCGAGCACGTAGTCGACGGCGCGACGGGGGCTCGCGGCCACCTCCTGGGGCAGGTGCGCGCACACCCAGCCCTGCGGAAGCTCGATTTCACCCACGTCCGGCAGGAGTTCTCGGCGCAGCGCGGCCAGGAGGCTGCTTTTGCCACAGCCATTCGCACCGGTCAGACCCACGCGCCAGCCGGGGTGGATACTGAAGCTGGCACCGTGGACCAGAACCTGGACCCCCCGGCGCAGCTCGACGTTCTCGAATCGAATCACGGGCGCAAGTGTAGTGCGTGAAGGTCCCGGGGAGCCAACCTGAGAAAACGCGGCACGGTGGAATTCACCCGTATAACAGGGTTTGCTAATATAATGGGCCAGCAATGTACCCGTGGGGCAGCGCCCAAAACGCCGACCCTGCTTCGGATGAGGACAGGCACGATGAAATCGAAAACGATACGCCACCTTCTCGCGGCCCTGCTTCTGCTTCTGTTCGCAGCCGGGACCTCCACCGCATCCGCTTCGGTGCTCCTGCTGGTGCATGGCTACCTCGGTGATGGCCAGAGCTTCCACCGGGCCGGCGTCATTCCGGCGCTGGAATCGGCAGGCTGGCGCTACGCGGGGGACTGGCGCGCGGCCGCGAATGGCCACCCGCAACGGGTCGGCCCCGGCGCGAGTGGAGATCGGGTGGTGTATACGGTGACGCTCCCGGCCAATGCACCCCTGGTGCTGCAGGCCGACTGGCTTACCGCGATGCGCAACGCAGCCGCACGGCAACATCCGGGTCAGCCGATGACCCTGGTCGGGCACTCGGCGGGAGGGGTGGTGGGCCGTCTGAGCCTCGTGCGAAGTGGAACCGGGCCGGTTACGCACCTGATCACCATCGCCAGCCCACACCTGGGTACCGAGCGCGCCGTGCAGGCCCTCCAGGCGACCGACAACCGGGGCCTGTTCGCACCCTTCCGCCGAATTCTCACCCGCC
>SLNI01000074.1 GCA_007133115.1 Thioalkalivibrio sp.
CCTGCCGGCAAGGCGCACGCTGCGGCGTCTGCTGGCCCTCGAAGGTTTCATGCTCGTGCTGCTGATCCTGCTGCCCTTCAGCGTGGCCGGCACCCCCTGGCTCAGCCTGGGACCCCTGCAGGCGAGCCACGAGGGCCTGCTGCTGGCCACCCAGATTCTGCTGCGTGCCAACGCCATCGTACTCATGTTGCTTGCCCTGCTGGGAACCCTCGAGCCCGCGACCCTCGGACACGCTCTGGGTCGCCTGCGCGTGCCCGAAAAGCTGGTGCATCTGTTCCTGTTCACCGTGCGCTACATCGACGTGCTGGACGCCGAGTTCATGCGGCTGCGCCAGGCCATGCGGGCGCGGGCGTTCGTGCCCCGCAGCAACCGGCACAGCTGGAACAGCTTCGGCTGGCTCATCGGCATGCTGCTGGTACGAAGCCTGGAACGTTCCGAGCGCATCCTGGCAGCCATGAAATGCCGCGGCTTCGACGGTCGCCTGTACCTGCTGGAAGACTATCGCTGGCGTGCGCAGGACAGTCTCCATGCCCTGGCTTTCGGTTTCCTGTTGGCGGCAATCCTGGTCCTGGAGGCCCTGCAATGACGGCGGCACTCCTGAGCCTGCGGGGCGTGCGTTTCGGCTATCCCTCGCGCCCCGTGTTCGAACAGGTCGACTTCGAACTGCACCCGGGGGAACGCGTGGCGCTGCTGGGGGCCAACGGGGTCGGCAAGACCAGCCTCCTGCATCTGCTCGTGGGTCTACTGAGGCCGGACGCCGGCAGCGTCCGTGCATTCGGCCGGGAGCGCGCGCACGAACGGGACTTCCGGGAAGTGCGGGCGAAGGCAGGCCTGCTGTTCCAGGACCCGGACGATCAGCTGTTCTGCCCGACCGTGCTCGAGGACGTCGCCTTCGGGCCGCTGAACCTCGGCATGACCCGCGATGCAGCGCTGCAGCGTGCCCGCAGCACGCTTGCGGACCTTGGGCTCGAGACGTTCGCCGCTCGCGTCACCCACAAGCTCTCGGGCGGCGAGAAGCGGCTCGTCTCACTGGCCACCGTACTCGCGATGCAGCCCGAGGTGCTGCTGCTGGACGAACCCAGCAACGGACTCGACGAAGCCTCCCTGCAACGGCTGCTCGACTACCTCGAGCACCTGCCCCAGGCCATGGTGCTGGTCTCGCACGATGCGCGTCTGATCGAACGTCTCGCCAACCGGGCGGTTCTGCTCCAGGACGGTCGCCTGACCGAAGCCCTGCTGCACCGCCATCCTCACGCACACGCCCACACGCACCTGCACGCGCACCTGCCCGGGCACGAGGGCGAACACGCGCATACCGACGGGCTCATCGCGCCCCTCCCCGCATTGCCCGGAAAAGCGGTTTCCAAAGACCGATAGAGCGCTTGCCAAGCACGGATCGTTTGAACCCCGGTCGCTTCAGCCCGGAACACCTGCGCGCGCGCTCCCAGAGATGCATCCCTGAAGTTCTCCCGATCGGTTCAGTCATGGTTCAGAAGACCCTGCCTACCCTGATCTCGCCAACGGAACGCGATATGCCGGTTCCGTTGGCCGGGCCGCCCCCAGACATGGGCCGGCCTGTCGCTCCCAGCGACCCATCATTCGTTACGACAACCCAAGAGGCAGAGACCATGAAAACCGAAAAGAACCCGCTGATCGCCCTGGCCATTGCAGCCGTCCTCGTTTCGCTCGCCGGAACGGCCGCGGCGCAAGGCAACGTCAACACGACCATCCAGGAGGGCCGCATCAACACGAACGACACCTCACAGAGCGGCTATCTCAACGACAACGCAACCTACCAGCAGGGGCGGGACAACGCGAACCGGACCCGTCAGCGGGGCGTTGAGAACTGGAACCAGACCGGTCAGTTCGGCCGCATCAATTACAACGAAACCCGTCAGACCGGCTTCGCCAACCGCAGCAGCCTGGTCCGGGGGAAGCCGCGCGACTGATCCCATCACCGGCGCCCGGGAACCGGGCGCCGGCCCACCCTGAATGCGTTCGAGGTAACCGATCATGAAAAGACTTTCTCTGGTGTTGGGCGCGGGCTTACTGGCCCTCGTACCGATGGTTTCCGCCGACACGGGGTTCACGAGAACCGCCGGGCCCTGTTTCGACGTGAACGTGCAGATCGACCGAATCAACCAGGCGCAGGTCGCGCAGAACTGTACCGTCAACATCAGCCGAACCGTGCAGGCAGGTCAGCGCAACGAGGTCTACACGCGGCAAGCCGGCACCCTGAACGACAACCGCGTCCGCCAGCTTCACTACGTCCCACCCGGTCCGCGCAGCGGCCTGCGGCGGGATTGACCGCCCAACCCGTCCCGCGCGTGGCTTCGAGGAAGCCGCGCCGGCCCGGGACCTTCGAACTACCCGAACACGGTCAACCCCATCGGGAGCCCGCCATGAATGGATACCGAACAAAACCGACCCCAATCGCCTGGCTCGCACTGCTTGGTCTGTTGCTCACCGGCGCCGGACCGGCAGTGGCAGCCGAGGCGAACCTCAACACCACGTTTCAGAATGGCCAGGTCAACATCAACCGCACGTCCCAGTGCGGCGAGAGCAACGAAAACCACACCTACCAGGAAGGCCGGGTGAACATCAATCAAACCAACCAGGGATGCAGGAGCCAGTCAGCCACCCGCGGGCCTCAGGCGGATCGGGAGCGGGGTGTCCCGGCCAAACCGCGGGTTGCCCGCTCGAACACGCCGAAGGGGAGACCCGAACGATGAACGCGATACCGACCGCGATGCCCCGAGTCCGGGTGATCGGCCCCCTGATCGCCGCCATCCTGGCCACGACCGGCTGTGTCGCGGCCGACATCCATACACCCGAAGTCTCGCACCGGGTCATCGAATACCACTCGGTGGGGGCGTCCGAGACTCGGATCATCCGGCACCGGGACGGGCACACCGTCATTCATCGGGACGACAGTGGCACGGATATCACCACGCAGCGCAATCCCGGATCCACCGAACCCGCCACACGATGGGAACGAGTCGTTCCTCCGGAGGATCGGTTCACCTGGCCGCGTGAACACCTGCGCGTCGATGCACCCGCAACCGCCGCCCCGCGAGATTCCCCGCAGGAAAGCGGACTCAGAGAGGCCTATCGCCAACGCATGCTCGAACGCCTTTCGAGTGGCTCCCGCTGAGCTCAAGAACAGGTTCCAAGCGGAATCCGCCCGGGTAGACCGAGCGCTCCAACGGCCGGCTCGGCAGAAGTTGGTCCAGCCAGTGATCTACCGCATCGCGGACGGTGTTCTGGGGCGGCGCCAGCACGAAGCTGATCGCCACGGCAAACGAGAGGACCCCCCGTCACTCGGGGGCAAACCACCCCCCGGCCGTCAGATTGCGCCCTTTTTGGCGGACCGACTGCATTGGATGCGGATTCGCGCACATCAATGGAGCATTGCCCAGACCGATCCTTCCAGCTACTTCTCAGGCTGGCTCACCCGCACCAGGACAGGCTGCAAAACCCGAAGCAGGTCCGCGGTATCCAGCGAGATGATGTAGCCGCGCTTGCCGCCGTTGACATACACGCGGGGCAGCTCGGCGATGCTGGCCTCGCAATACACGGGCATCTTCCGCCGGGTGCCGAAGGGCGAGGTTC
>SLNI01000051.1 GCA_007133115.1 Thioalkalivibrio sp.
CCTTCCGGAGCCAGGTAGTATTCCGTGGGATCGACGCCGTTCTGCTGTTCGTATTCGGTGAAATGCTTCTGCATTTCGAGCATTTCCTTGATCAGTTCCTGCTTCTTGCTCATGTCTCGAACTCTCCGATTGATGGGGCTGTGCCCCGACAGCCTGCGCGACTGTAGCACCGGCTGCCGGGGTGCTTAACCCCCCTTAGGGGATAGGCCTGGATGCGGCAAGGGGCTCAGTAGCCACCCTTGCGGCGGCTCTCCGGCAGGCCGGCGATGCGTCCGCCCTGCTTGCTCGGATCCAGCGGGAAGAGATCGTAGACCGTTTTCGCGTCCACGCTCTTGTCATTCCAGAGCTGCTGCATCGCCTTGACGATGGTGCGCGTGTTGGGCTGGTTTTCGTTGTGGTTGATGTATTCGTCGCGCAGGTAATTGATCAGGTCCCAGTGGCGCTGGGTGAGCTCGATCCCTTCCTTGGCGGCGATGGTCTCGGCGACCTTCTCGTTCCAGTCGGAAATGTTTTCCAGGTAGCCGTTGGGGTTGGTCGCGATGGTGACGCCGTCGACTTCAAGACTCATGAAGGATACCTCCCTTGTTCAAGGTTGCGTGGATGCACTGCGTTGAAGGACTCAGGTGTCCCCGGGCACGGGAGCGATGTCCTTGTGCCCGAGAAAAAGTCCGCACCCGAGTGTCTTGTCGGATCCGATGCCGCTGCGCTGCAGGCGCAACGAAGCCTCGGGTTCCAATTCGGCCACCATCAGGCTGCGGGTGTGCAGCATTCCCCCGGGTACGCCCAACACGTGTTGGAGACCGCTCAGGAGCTTGTTGGTCGGGACGTCGAGGCGACGCAGCTCCGCAGCCATCCGGCCCAGGAAGTCGGCCTCGTCCTGCGCGGGGTCCGCGACGACGTGACGCGCGAAGACCACCGGCAGCGCCTGCAGGGGCAGGATATTCATCTCGCCGATTCCGAGGGCGAACCCGCTGATGTCCAGTCGAGCCCCGACAAGGGCTTCCGCGTCCGCGGTCATGGCCTCCGGTATGCGCAGACGGAGGCGGGCGCGCCGCGACAGATGCAGCAGATCCTTCTCCGGATCCTGCGGGCGCATCCAGCCGTTGCCGGATTCCGCCCCGTGAATCAGGTGAATCCCGGCGTGTTCTTCGGTGGCGAGCCAGGGCAGTTGCTCGAGCAGCGCGGACGCAAGCGCGTGTGCGTGATCGAGCGGGAGGCAGGGGCACTCGATCCGGAAAGCGACATCCACCACGTCCCGCAGATCGGTCGATTCGTCACGCGGAGCTTCGTCCCAGAACATTGCGGCGACGCCCCTAGTTATGGGCGGACGTGAAGGCCGCCTCGACGCGTTCCTCCCAGTCCATCGGGGTGTCCGGGAATGGAGGGCGCACGTCGGAGCTCAGGAAGCGCTCGCCCTGGCGGGCGCGCTCGCGCACGATCTCGATCAGTTGCTGGAAGGATTCCAGATCCTGGTTCTGCATCAGCACTTCGCTCAACCAAAGCATCGACTTCCCTCAGGTTTCGGCCACACGTTCGAAAAAGCGCGCACGGTACACCAGACGCTGCCGGCCAGAGGCCGGATCGTCGCGGAATCCGGTACGGTTATGCAACACGTTGTTGCAGACAACTCCCTCGCCGGGACGCAGGCGCAGGCGGAAGATCGGTAACGTCCCGGACTCCAGGAGCTGCGTGATCCGGGCCGCGGCGGCTCGGGTGGGCGCGTCTTCGTTCCAGCGTACATTGCGGGTTCGCGCGGTGTAGCGCATATGCAATGCGCCCGAGGCCGGGTCGACGCTGAAAACCGGTCCCGTGCGCTCGGGGCGAATCTCCCTGCCATTTTTCACGTTTGCCGGGATGCTCAGCGTTTCCGGGTGCATCAAGGCCGCGACGTGTTCCGGGGATTCGTCCCGCAACACTATATATAAGAGTTCGTGGTCCAGCAGCGCGTTCTCGCCACCCTCGGCGGCTTCGGCCACGCAGTGCAGCAGCATGGCCCGGATGGTCTGCTCGGCGGTGTTGTAATAGCCGTCGCAATGCCAGCTCAGCGGACGGTCGGTGTAGGGGATGTAGTCGCCCTTGCTGCCACCTTCACTGACGCGCAGCTCGCTGATGCCGTCTTCCTCGGTGCACAGGTGCTCGTCGAGACGGCGCAACCCGAGGGCTTCGCCGAATCGCGCGATGCTTTCGCGATCCACAGCGCGCGCGCAGTGGTAAACCGCCATATTGGCTTTGCGTACCTGCTCGCGCAGCGCGGCACGTTCGGCGGTCGTGGGGTGTTCAATGTTGTCCACGTCCACCCTGAGCGTATCCGCCGAGGCCGGAAACCGCGCCAGCTTCGCATCGCGCCATCTGCGGTAGCCTTCAGCGTTTTCCAGGTGAAACGGGCTGTCCGTCGGTATCGACGTCGCCGTTCGCCGTTCGCGGGTTGCATGCTGGACTGCGGTCATCAGTGTCTCGAATTCCGGGGCTGGACTCGTGGCAATCCCTTTTTATAAGGCGCATTCTTTGCGCGGGTACTCCCGCGAAGCGCCGACGGACGCCGCGAGTTTAAACGGGATAGGGAAACCGGCAACTATCCATCCGGGATAGAAGCCCCGGTTCCGGCGCGGGGGCTTCATGATGCCTGAATCCCCGATCGGGCATGCACGGGCGCGACAGCGAATCCCTCCGCCCTCCATCGGACCCGGTTTCGGCATATCCCCTTGGGGATACTCCCTGACTGTAACCCCCCCCCATGAGTAGGATGTTTTCACTCTGGGTTCGAACCTAGAGTTAGCCACCGTGTGATGAGGGGAGGCTCCCCATGGAGTTTCTCTGGCCGGGAAACCGGTCCGGCAGTCCCGCCGCAGACTCGGCGCGGGCACACCAGTACCCGGCATCGCGTCAGAATCTGAACCGAAGAGCCGCTCCGTAACCTGAACCTGATCAAGGAGACCGCCATGGCGAACCAACATCATCCGACCCCCATGCTCGACGAGTTGGAAAACGGCCCCTGGCCGAGTTTCATTTCCGGTATCAAGCGCCTCCGCGACGAGCATCCGGATGAGCGCATCCAGAACATGACGAACGACCTTCTGGGTCAGCTCGAGCATTCCTACGAAACCCGCAAGGGGTACTGGAAGGGCGGTACGGTTTCGGTGTTCGGTTACGGTTCTGGCATCATCCCGCGCTTCTCCGAAGTTTCGAAGGCCTTCCCGGAATCCCGCGAATTTCACACCGTGCGCGTGCAGCCGCCGGCGGGTAACTTCTACAGCACCGGGATGCTGCGCCAGCTCGCCAACAGCTGGGAGAAGTTCGGCTCCGGCCTCGTGACCTTCCATGGCCAGACCGGTAACGCGATGTTCATCGGTGTGAACAGCACCAACACCCAGGGGTTCTTCGACGAGATCAACGAATACGGTTGGGACCTCGGCGGCGCTGGCCCCTGCGTGCGCACGGGCATGTCCTGCGTCGGCGCGGCCCGTTGCGAGCAGTCCTGCGTGAACGAGCAGCGCGTGCACCGCACCCTGCTGAATCGGTTCACCGATGATGTGCATCGTCCGTCCCTGCCGTACAAGTTCAAGTTCAAGGTCTCCGGCTGCCCCAACGACTGCGTGAACGC
>SLNI01000159.1 GCA_007133115.1 Thioalkalivibrio sp.
CGAGCCCATTTCGAGGGTCTCCGGGGCCATCTCGACGCGCTGGGGATCGAGTACACACACAATCCGCGGCTGGTGCGCGGTCTGGACTACTATACCCACACCGTCTTCGAGTGGATCACGGACGAACTGGGTGCCCAGGGCACCGTCTGTGCTGGCGGTCGTTACGACGGCCTGGTCGAGCAGCTGGGCGGGCGCGCCACTCCGGCGATCGGTTTCGCGATGGGTCTGGAACGCCTGGTCAGCCTGTTGCTCGACCAGACGGCGGTGCCCGAGGTGACGGGTCCGGACGTGTACCTCGTGGTGCCTGACGATTCCGGCCCGCAGGCACTCGTTCTGGCCGAGCGCCTGCGTGACCAGCTTCCCGGACTGCAGCTGGTGCTCAACTGCGGTGGGGGCAGCATGAAGTCCCAGATGAAGAAAGCCGACAGGACGGGCGCGCGCTACGCGGTTATCCTTGGCGCCGAAGAGATCGCGCAGGGTACGGCGCTGGTGAAGTCGCTGCGCGACGCCGAAGAGGCGCAGCTGACGGTGGCACAGGCAGACCTGACGGCGCTGATGCGGGCGCGGCTCGAAAGACAATCCGGAGGAAGGGACCGATGAGCAGCTACCTCACCGACGAGGAGAAAGCGGAGGCCATCAAGAAGTGGTGGGTGGAGAACGGTACCGCGGTCATTGGTGGGCTGGTGCTCGGGGTCGCGGGCCTGTTCGGTTGGAATTGGTGGACGGATCGTCAGGACGCCCGGGCCGAGTCGGCGTCCGAACTCTACTCGATGGCACTGACTCAGTTCAGCGTTGGCCAGTACACGCGGGCTTCGGCGGTGGCGTCGGAGTTGACCGAGAAGGGGCGGGGTACGCCCTATGCGGCGGTGGGCTGGGCCATGATCGCCGATATCGCGGTGCGCCAGCAGCAAGACGAGCAGGCCATCCATGCGTTGGAGCAGGCGCGAACCTCCACCCCTGATCGGGGCTATCGGCAGATTCTGAGTCTCCGCCTGGCCCGGCATCTGGTTGCCGCCGACCGGCTGGACGAAGCCGAGACGCTGTTGGGGGAAGTCGCCGGTGACGCGTTTGCCGGACTGCGTGCCGAACTGCGCGGCGATATCGCTCGCGCCCGGGGTGACGCGCAGCGCGCCCGCGAATTTTATATGGAAGCTCGGGCGGCAGGGAACGATACTGAATTCCTCCGCCTGAAGATCGATGAACTCTCCGCGTAAGGGGTGCCCAAGCTCATGATGACCGTTCTTCTGCGTATTTGGCTTGTGACCGCCCTCGCGTTCGCTCTGGCGGCGTGCGGACTCTGGACCCGTGACACCAGCGAGCCGCCGGCCCCGTTACCCCAGTTCTCCGCGATCGGAAGCCCTTCGACGGTCTGGTCGCGGTCGATCGGCGTGCGCGGCGACCGCTTCCTTTGGCAGCTCAAGCCGGGTGTGACCGATGACCTGGTCGTGGCAGCGGATGCGAGTGGGCGGGTGACGGCGCTCGATCGTGGAACCGGGAATCCGCGCTGGGAGAACCGGCTCCGAGAGGTCCGTATCGCTTCCGGTGTGGGTGTAGGAGACGGCGTGGCCGTCGTGGGTACGCTGGGCGGCGATGCGATTGCCCTGCGTCTCGATGGTGGCGGCGAGCTCTGGCGCACCCGGCTGTCCAGCGAGGTGCTCGCGGTATCGCCGGTGGTGGACGGCATTGTGGTCGCCCGTACCAATGACGGCCGCCTCCATGCGCTGGATACGGCGTCCGGAACGGTGCAGTGGACGGTACTCAGGACCACGCCCGCGCTGAGTCTGCGCGGCGCACAGATTCCTCAGATGCTGCCTGGTCGGGTGCTGGCCGGCTTCGACAACGGCCGGCTGTTGATGCTCGGCGCAGCCCGGGGCAACCCGCTGTGGGAGGCAACCATCGCGGTACCGTCCGGCCGCTCGGAGCTCGAGCGCCTCATCGACGCCGACGGATATATTCCGATCTTCCGGGGTGCGGCCTTCGCGACGGCGTATCAGGGCCGCCTCGCAGCCGTGGCGCTCGATACGGGCGAACTGATCTGGACGCGCGAGTTCTCGTCCTACCAGGGAGGCGACATCAGCCCCGAGTCCGAAACGCTGGTCTTCACGGCGGCGGACAGTCATGTCTGGGGCCTCGATCCGCGTACCGGGGGCGATCTCTGGCAGCAGACGGGTCTGCGCCTGCGCGGGGTAACCGCCCCGGTAGTGGTGGGAGACCAGGCGATCGTGGGCGACTACGAGGGCTATCTGCACTGGCTGAGCGTGAGCGATGGCCGCCTGCTCGCGCGCACCCGTGTCGGCTCGGGTCCCATCGTGACCCGTCCGGTGCTGCGTGATGGCGTGCTCTACGTGGCCTCGGCCAACGGCCAGGTCACCGCAGTCCGCGCGCGCGTGGGCAATGACTGAGTCTGGAGAGACGATCGGTTCCTTCATTCCCCTGTCTTCGGATTCCCGGAGGCGTCCGGGATGATTCCCGTGATCGCCCTCGTCGGTCGTCCGAACGTGGGCAAGTCGACGCTGTTCAACCAACTGACACGAACGCGTGATGCGCTGGTTGCCGACCTGCCGGGCTTGACGCGTGACCGTCAGTACGGCATTGGCCGGGTTGGCGATTTTCCCTACATGGTGGTGGATACCGGAGGACTCTCGGGAGAGGACGAAGACATGGATGCCGCCATGGCGCAACAGACGCGCCAGGCCATTCAGGAAGCGGACCTCGTGCTTCTGATGGTGGATGCACGTTCCGGTCTGACGGCGCAGGATGATGCCATTGCCCGCGACCTGAGATCCCAGGGCATTCGCGCGCTGCTCGTTGCGAACAAGACCGACGGGCTCGACGCTGATTCCGCGACGGCCGAATTCCACGCGATGGGTTTCGGGGAGATCCTGCCCATCGCGGCGTCCCACGGACGCGGTATTAATGTGCTGATGCAGCGGGTCGGGGACACCATCGCCGCGGAGCATGGGGATGCGGCACCGGGGGGAGCGGCGCTGGATCGCTGGCCCGGCATCCGGGTGGCGATGGTGGGTCGTCCGAACGTCGGCAAGTCGACGTTGATCAACCGGCTGCTCGGCGAAGAACGCGTCGTCGCAACTCCGATTGCGGGGACCACCCGAGACAGCATTTTCATCCCGTTCGAGCGGGACGGACAGGAATACACGCTGATCGATACGGCCGGCCTGCGGCGCCGGGCGCGGGTTCAGGACGTCGTCGAGAAGTTCAGCGTCATCAAGACCCTGCAGGCGATCGATGCGGCGCAGGTCGTGATCGTGGTGCTCGACGCCCGGGCCGGGATCGCGGATCAGGACGCTCACCTGCTCGGCATGGTGCTGGATGCCGGCCGGGCGCTGGTTTTGGCGGTGAACAAGTGGGATGGGCTGCAGCCCGAGGAACGCGAGTCGGTGCGCGCCGAGCTCGAGCGTAAACTGGGTTTCCTGCGCTTCGCGCGCATGCGGCTGATCTCCGCGTTGCATGGAACCAACGTCGGACATCTGCTCGAGGATGTGCGCGAGGCCTATGCAAGCGCGTTCACCGAGCTTTCCACGCCCAAACTGACCCGGCTGCTGGAATCCGCGGTGGCCGAGCACCA
>SLNI01000144.1 GCA_007133115.1 Thioalkalivibrio sp.
GCTTCGTCACGCCATGCGGCAAGTTCGCCCTGGGCGGCCTCCAGCTGCGTTTGCAGGCTGGCGGTTTCGGATTCCAGGGAGGCGATCTGTTCGGTCTTGAGCGCTGCTTCCTCGCGTGCCGCCGCCATTTCGGCCTGTAGCGTGGCCCGTTCCTGGCGCATGGCCCGCAGCTCAGCCTCGCCGTTATCGGTGGCGACCGGCGCGTCTGCCGGAGCGGAGTCCTGCTGGGCATGGATGGGCATGGCCGTGGCGCAGAGCAATGCCCCGGCCGCGACGGCCCCAAAGGCGGGTCCGATCCGTCGGATCCGACCTGTGATGTGTACGGAGGGATCGTTCATCAGTAGTGGTCTCCTTGCGGCGGTTGGCGGTCCGGGCGCTGCACACTGCAATGGGCCTTTCGTGTCGTTCCCACTCTGTTGGCGAATGTGAACCGGCCAGGACCAGACGAGCTGGATGGCATGGGGTACTGGTTCGAAGTGTAGTCGCCGCAGTGGGTGCCGGGGCAAGTATTTCTGACGGTTCAGCCTGGTTTACGGGCGGTGTTGAGCCGCGGTTGCGGGGCCATGGAACACGATGCGCGGGTATCTTCTGGACGTTCGATGCAGCCCGCCTTAAGGTAAAACCGTCCCGGAACGATTCGAGCGCAACTCCCATGCATTGGCCTAACGTCCTCCCGCTATCCCTGTTCGTCGCCATGACGCTGGCTGCCTGCAGCGATGGACCTCGGGAATCCGAGCGGCAGGATCCGCAGACCGGGCGCTGGTACTCGGTGGAGCAGGTGATGCTTGGGGGACCGGTATATGCCCGGCACTGTGCCGTCTGCCACGGTGGGCAGGCCGAGGGCGCCGAGGAGTGGTTCCGGCGGCTTCCTGACGGGCGTTGGCCGCCTCCGCCCCTCAATGGGACTGCGCACGCCTGGCACCATCCCCTGTGGCAGCTGCGTCAGCAGATTCGCCAGGGCTCGGACCCCCGCCATGGCAACATGCCCGCTTTCGAGGGAGTCCTGAGCGACGCCGAGATCGATTCGGTGATTGCCTGGTTCCAGAGCCACTGGTTGCCGGAGATCTATGCCGCGTGGCAGGTCTACGACGCGAACACGCCCGAGGATCCGGATTCCTGACGCTCTGAATGGAATGCGCCGTCTGGAGCCGCTACAGTACCGCCGCACCCACGCGCGTCGTCCGTTTTCCTGCGGGCGGATGCGTGCCGTTCGAAGCCGGGGGCGTGCGTTCACCGAGGGGAACAGGGCAAGACCGTGGCCGAGAACCTGATGCTGGATTTCGCGGACGCCGAGCGTCTGCCATTGAAGGATTTCACCGAGAAGGCGTACCTGGACTACTCCATGTACGTGATCCTCGATCGCGCGTTGCCGCACATCGGCGACGGACTGAAGCCGGTACAGCGCCGCATCATCTACGCGATGAGCGAACTGGGTCTGTCCGCGACCGCCAAGTACAAGAAGTCCGCGCGCACCGTGGGCGACGTGCTCGGCAAGTTCCACCCGCACGGGGACAGCGCCTGCTACGAGGCGATGGTGCTGATGGCGCAGCCGTTCTCCTACCGCTACCCGTTCGTGGACGGGCAGGGCAACTGGGGCTCGCCCGACGATCCCAAGAGCTTTGCGGCCATGCGCTACACGGAGTCGCGCCTGTCGCGTTACGCGCAGCTGCTGCTGTCCGAGCTCGAACAGGGCACCGCGGATTGGGTTCCGAATTTCGACGGTACGCTGGAGGAGCCCAAGGTTCTGCCCGCGCGTCTCCCCAACGTCCTCCTGAATGGTGCGACCGGGATCGCGGTCGGCATGGCGACGGACATCCTGCCGCATAACCTCCGTGAGGTCGCATCGGCCTGCCTGCATCTGCTGGACCATCCGGCGGCCAGCGTCGAGGATCTCTGCGCGTTTATCCCCGGCCCGGATTTTCCCAGCGAGGCCGAAATCATCACGCCGCCGGAAGATCTCCGGAAGCTCTATCTGCACGGTTCGGGATCAGTACGCGCGCGGGCCCGATTCGAACGCGAGAATGGCGATATCGTGGTGACCGCGCTGCCCTACCAGGTATCGGGTTCCCGGGTGCTGGAGCAGATCGCGGCCCAGATCAACGCCAAGAAACTGCCGATGGTCGAGGACCTGCGCGACGAGTCCGACCACGAGCATCCGACCCGGCTGGTCATCACGCCGCGCAGCCAGCGGGTGGACGTCGAATCCTTGATGGCACACCTCTTCGCCACCACGGATCTCGAGAAGAGCTACCGGGTCAACATGAACCTGATCGGCCTTGACGGCCGGCCGCGGGTCAAGGATCTGCGCACGCTGCTGGCTGAATGGCTGGTGTTCCGCGTGGCCACCGTGCGCCGGCGTCTGCAGTGGCGGCTGGACAAGGTCCAGGCGCGCCTGCACGTGCTCGAAGGCCTGCTGATCGCCTACCTCAACCTCGACGAGGTGATCCGGATCATCCGCGAGAACGACCGGCCCAAGCCGGTGTTGATGGAACGCTTCGGATTGTCCGACATTCAGGCCGAGGCCATCCTGGAACTGAAACTGCGTCACCTCGCCCGACTGGAGGAGATGAAGATCCGCGGTGAACAGGACGAGCTGGCGGCGGAGCGCGATGCCCTGGAGCGGACACTGGCGTCGGAGAAGCGCCTGAAACGGCTGGTCGGCGACGAGATCCGGGCCGATGCCGAGGCCTTCGGCGACGATCGCCGTTCACCGCTGGTCGAGCGTGCCGCCGCGCAGGCCCTGGACGAATCCGCCCTGGTGCCGACCGAACCGCTGACCGTGGTCCTTTCGCGCATGGGCTGGGTTCGCGCCGCGAAGGGTCACGACGTCGACCCTGCCGCGCTCAGCTACAAGGCCGGGGACGGTTTCCTCGCGGCGTTGGCGGGGCGCAGTAACCAGCTGGTGGCCTTCCTCGATTCCACCGGGCGCAGCTACACGCTGTCGGCGCACACACTCCCTTCGGCGCGGGGTCAGGGCGAACCGCTGTCCGGCCGATTCTCCGCGGCGGACGGCGGCCATTTCGTGGGCATGGCGGCGGGTGCGCCGGAGGACCGTTGGTTGCTGGCTACGGACCATGGTTACGGCTTCATCGTTCAGCTCGGAGATCTGTTCAGCCGGCAGAAGGGGGGCAAGACGGTGCTCGGCGTGTCCAGGGGCGCGGGCGTGCTGCCGCCGCAGCGCATGCTGGACCCGTCCCGGGAGCGGATCGCGATGGTGACCTCGGAGGGGCATCTGCTGATCATCGCGGCAGGCGAGTTGCCCGAGATGGCGCGCGGGAAGGGGAACCGGATCATCGGCATTCCTTCCGCCCGGCTCAAGGGTGGTCAGGAGCGCGTGGTCGCGCTGGCGGTGCTGCCGGAAACCGGCACACTCGTCGTGCACGCCGGGCGACGCTTCAAGGGAATGGCGCCTGCCGAGTGGCGCGAATACGAGGCGGAGCGCGGTCGTCGTGGCCACAAGTTGCCGCGTGGCTACCAGAAGGTGGATCGCCTCGAGATCCAGGCGTGATGTGGCAGAACTGACACAGTTGAATTTCCGCGTTAGAGCCCCATCTAATAGCGGGTATCACATTTCCCTAATGGAAC
>SLNI01000182.1 GCA_007133115.1 Thioalkalivibrio sp.
AGGCTTCGCGAAGATCGACCGCCAGACGACCAACCCCAGATAGACCAGAAAACCCAGGGTGAGCAGCAACATCACATGGGTAAACGCGGTCATCGGAAACAGGAACAGCCGGGTCATCTGGATGCCCTGGCACAGGTGGATCAGTCCGTAGTTGACGCAATAGCCGGAGAACCCGAACAACCCGTAGAAATGCTCGAAGAACGAGTCGAACACGGGCTCGTCCCGGAGAAGGTCGAGAAACCCGTAATCGAAGACCTTTCGCCCCTCGCCACCCGCCCCAGCGATATGCATCGGATGCCCGAAATGGATCACGTTGCGCACCATCCACCAAACCGGCAACGCCAGCGCCACGATCAGGATCCCGGCGGCATGACGCAGCCAGGCCCACAGCGGTTGGCGCATTTCGAACAGCAGCAGGCCCACCACCGGCGCCATCATCACCCATGCGGTCATCTTCGTCGCTCCGGCAAGACCCAGCCAGAGCGCGCAGAGATAGGCATCGCTCAGACGCTGACCCAGGACGAAACGCACCAGATACAGCATGGCCAGCGCGCTCAGCAAGAGCAGCATCAGGTCATTGTTGGTGCCCGAAGACAGCTGAGTCACCATCGGCACGAACCCGATCGTGGGCGCCACCAGAATCGCCCGGCCCATGGGGACTCCAGCGACAACCAGGGTGCGGAAAAGCACCAGGATCAGGCCGCCCAGCGCCAGCGCGGATGCGATGCGTGGCGCTCGATAGAGGAACCAGCCGCTGTCGGTGAACACGTCCCCGACCGCCAGCGGGACGGCCGCCAGCACGTAGTAGAGAGGCGGATGCTGCACGATCCAGTTTTCCCTGGACTCGGGGCGTTGCAGGGCCTCGGGCATTCCCCAGAGATCGGGCGCCATGTAGGACTCGCCCAGCAGCGGGAAGATCTTTCCGTCCGCGATGTCCCGAACGTAGGAGTAATGACCGACCTCGTCGGGCACGTCCCCCGGTGGAGTCAGAAAGAAGGCCAGATACAGCGACTGCAACGTGAACAGGGCCGCGAGCGCGAGGATCTGCCAGGGATATCGCAGCACTTTGTTGCCTTTGCTAACCATGCTGCCGTCCATTGCTCGCATCGATCACGTGCCCCGGTTGGAAAACCCATGCTGCGTCCCGCCGGACAGGAGGCGCGGCGGCCAGGCCAGGGTGAAATCCCCCTCTCCCGACAGGTTTGGATTGTAGTGGTTTTCCTGGACCCCGTCGGCCCATCTGCTCGACCAATGCCCCGCATCGGCCGGAATCACCGAACGGTCCACGAACAGGTTGCGTCGCCCGCGGCATTGGCCCGGCTGCAATGTCACGGTGGCCTGCGGCAACCAGAGGTTGTGGTAACCGAGGCCGTCGGCCCGTAGCGTGGCATCGACGCCGGCAAGCCGGCCTGCAAAGCCTTCGTCCAGACCGCCCACGCGCTCGAAGACCTCCCTGCGGCAAACCATCACCGCGGGGGAAAGTGCGCGGAAACGCTGGTGCAGCACCGCGCGGCCGCCGTGGCCATAGATCCCCTTGAGCAGGTACTGATTGGCATAGACGGCGTGATCTGCGTCGGTGAAGAGGATTCCACCGTGATCCAGCCGGTGACGGGTGTTGCAGATGCGGGGCGACACGAAACCGACCCGCGGCTGCGCGGCAAAGGAAGCGAGTTCCTCCAGCCAGCCATCGGTCGCGTATTCGATCCCGCATTCGACGAAGGCGAGGAAATCCCCCTTGGCCTGCGCGGCCGCGCGGTTGCAGGCAGCCGGGAAGCTTCCCGCCCCCGCCACCGGGATCCGTTGATGACCCAGAGCGGGCTGCGTAGGGAGTTGACCCAGGGCCTGCTCGATCGCGGATGAATCCCAGGTTCCGGCAAAGATCAGTTCGATCTGCCCTTCGACCAGATGATCCGTCAACGCGCTCAGGGTTCTGACCAGCGCAGGAGCATCCGCGGGACCCAGCAGGATCACGCTCACGCGGTAGTCTGTTGTGCCCTGCCGGTAGTTCACCCGGTGAAAGATGCGCAACTCCTCGCAGGGTTCGGCGCTGGCCGGTTGCCCGGTGCGGCGCAGGTGCTCTTCGACCGCCCGTTGCGCCGCGCCCGAGGCATAGCCCTTTTCGGAATTCTCCAGCGCGGTGCTGCCCTTGATCGCGCGCCAGTGATAGAGGATGCGCGGGATGTGCACCACGCGACTGTGGTCGATGCGCTCGACGATACGCAGCGCGAGATCCAGATCCTGCGAACCCTCGAGCCCCACGCGAAAGCCCCCGACTTCTTCCACCAGCAACCGGTCGTAGACGCCAAGGTGGCTGATCATGTTCTGCGCAAGCAGCAGTTCGTAATTGAAATCGGGCTTGAAGTACGGTTCGTACCGCTTTTGCCCCGACGCGTCGATGCGGTCCTCGTCGGAGTACAGGATCGCGGCGTCCGGATGCTCGTGCAGCGTCATCGCGACCCAGAACAGCGCATCGGCGGGCAGCAGATCGTCGTGATCGAGCAGCGCGAGGTAACGACCGGAAGCCAGGGTGAGCGCCGAATTCGACGTCGCCGAGATGTGGCCGTTCTCCTGACGGAACACGACCTTGATCCGCGCATCGTTTGCGGCCGCATCCTCAAGGACGCCCCGGATTTCCGGGTCGGTCGATGCGTCGTCCGCGATACACAGTTCCCATTTCGGATAGATCTGCCGCTGCACGGAGGCGATGGCCTCGCGCAGGAGTTGCGGCGGCGGATCGTAGACCGGCATCACGACCGAGATCAGCGGCGCCTCGGGAAGCCAGTCCGCCATGACCGTCTGGTCCGTTGAACTCGGTGCGAGCTGCTCCCCGTATCGTTCCAGCCACGCGGTGTAGTCGTTGCGGTCGAAAGGATAGGACGCGGCGGACGGATGCTGCTTCCCGGCCGTGAAGGTGGTTTTCACGTGGCGCAGGATCGCCGCACGCCCATACCTGCGAAATTGACGTCCTTCCTGCCGCAGCAACGCGCCGATGCCATCCGAGCGCTCAACCTGGTCGCTGGTCCACTGGTAGAGGTCCCGGAACCAGTACGAGAACATGCGCGGCAGACGCACGGGAAAGGAGATGCGCCAGCTCATCGAGCGGCGCAACGCATCGACCTCTTCCTGGAGCGCGCGCACCCTGGCCGCGCTGCGCTTTTCCGCCTCGCGCGCGCCCAGGAGTTCGCGTTGGCAGGCCCGCAGCTCCGCCTTCAGTGCTTCCGGCCCGGATTCCGCGGACTCCGCGCCCTCAGGTCGCGCGTCATCCATCCGCGCGTTCCGTTTCCGGCGCATCGACCATTGCGGCGCCCCGGTTGCCCCGCCGTCGATCCATTTCACCGAGCGCGGCGCGTGCGAGGCTTGAGAAATCGAGGCTGCCGTGGAGATAGTGTTCGAACTCCGGGGAATACGCTCGTTCAGCAGCCTCCGGATCGGATTGCTCGCCGTAGCACGCCAACTGCTCACCAAGCGCGTCCGCGATGGCCTGCGGGTTCGGATTGCGAACCGAGATGATGTTCTCGGCCCACTGCGACAGGTCCTTCTCGCCGTACCCGTTGGTGACCACGCGCATACCGGCGG
>SLNI01000206.1 GCA_007133115.1 Thioalkalivibrio sp.
ACCGTGCTGCCCAACGGCAACGGCAAGACGGTCCGTGTCGCCGTTTTCACCCAGGGCGCCAATGCCGATGCCGCCCGTGAGGCGGGAGCGGACATTGTCGGCATGGACGACCTCGCTGAGCAGGTTCGGGCCGGCGAATTGAATTTCGACGTGGTGATCGCGACCCCCGACGCCATGCGTGTGGTTGGGCAACTGGGTCAGATCCTGGGTCCGCGTGGCCTCATGCCGAACCCCAAGGTAGGTACCGTGACGCCGGATGTGGTGACCGCGGTCAAGAACGCCAAGGGCGGTCAGGTCCGTTATCGGACCGACAAGGCAGGCATTATCCACTGCGCTATCGGCGCCGTGGATTTCGAGAGCCCTGCGCTGACCGAGAATCTGAATACCCTGCTGGCCGATCTTTTGAAACTGAAGCCTTCGACCGCGAAGGGGATTTACGTGCGGCGTGTGACGGTGTCCTCGACGATGGGCCCTGGGGTCCAGGTCGATCCGGCAACGCTGAATCTGTAACGAGAGAAGTTTGGGTCGGACGTCGCCCCCCGGGGTGACGGACCATCCAAGACCGCAGGCGCGGTATTCCGCTTAAACCATACAGCCTGCGCAGATGGTGTCAGCCCGATTCAGGAATGTCCTGCGGCGGGAAGCACCAAAGCCCCGGGGGCGGTTGACCCCCGGTTTGCAACGGTCACCGGAGGTTCGGTGATCCCAGTGGAGGAAAGTCAAACGTGGCTATGAATCTCGACGACAAGAAAGTGGTTGTCTCGGAGCTGGCCGCGGTTGCTGCCTCGGCGCACTCCGCCATTGCAGCTGAATATCGTGGTCTGTCGGTGGGCCAGATGACTGAACTGCGCAAGCAGGCACGGTCGTCAGGAGTCTACCTCCGGGTGGTGAAGAACACCCTGGCGCGACGCGCGGTGGAAGGGACTGACTTCGAATGCATGCAACAGGGGCTGGTTGGCCCGCTGGTGCTGGCATTCAGCCAGGAAGATCCAGGCGCCGCAGCCCGTTTGTTGAAGGGCTTCGCCAAGACCCATGAAAAGCTGCAGGTCAAGCTCGTGTCCTTTGGGGGGCAGATGCTGGGGGCGAACGATCTCGATCGTCTCGCCAGCATGCCGACCCGCGATCAAGCCATCAGTCTACTGATGGCGGTGATGAAGGCGCCGCTCGACAAGTTTGCCCGCACCCTCAACGAGGTTCCGGGCAAGCTGGTGCGCACCGTGGCAGCGGTCCGTGATCAAAAGCAGGCAGCCGCCTGACCCATTTCTGAATAGCAGGGCGGTAGCCCATTAGGAGAATCAACATGGCAGTTTCGAAAGAGGAAATTCTGGAAACCATCGGCAGCATGACGGTGCTCGAGATCGTTGATCTCATCAGTGCGATGGAAGAGAAGTTCGGTGTCTCCGCCGCCGCCGCGGTTGCCGCTGCGCCGGCCGCTGCCGCGGGTGGCGAGGCCGCCGCAGAAGAGGTCAAGGACGAGTTCGACGTCGTCATGACCAGCTTCGGCGCCAACAAGGTCGGCGTTATCAAGGTCGTGCGTGCGCTGACCGGTCTGGGCCTGAAGGAAGCGAAGGACCTGGTCGAGGGTGCGCCCGCCACCGTGAAGGAAACCCTTGGCAAGGATGAGGCCGAGAAGATGAAGAAGGAGCTGGAAGAAGCCGGTGCTTCGGTTGAGCTGAAGTAATTTCTTCCAGTCGATTGTTTCGTGATGTGACACGGAACCCGGGGCTGGCGGCCGTAAGGCCGCCAGCCTTGACCCGTGGTGGCTTGAGCTAAGCCTCCCGATGACCCCAGTTGCTGCCGAGGTATCCCATGGCACTCAGTTATACCGATAAAAAACGCATCCGCAAGGATTTCGGCAAACGTCCTCAGATTCTCGAGGTCCCCTATCTGCTGGAAACCCAGCTCGCCTCGTACCGGGATTTCCTTCAGGACGAGGTGCCGACCGATGGTCGCGAGGCCATGGGTCTTCACGCGGCGTTCCAATCGGTGTTTCCGATCGTCAGTTATTCGGGGCACGTGCAGCTGGAGTACGTCAGCTATCGTCTGGGTGAGCCGCTATTCGACGTCAAGGAGTGCCAGATCCGGGGTGTGACCTATGCCGCGCCGTTGCGCGTCATGCTCAGGCTCGTGATCCATGACCGGGAAGCTCCCTCCGGCACCACGGTGGTCAAGGAAGTGAAGGAGCAGGAGGTCTACATGGGCGAACTGCCCCTGATGACCGAGAACGGCACTTTCGTGATCAACGGCACCGAGCGGGTCATCGTTTCGCAGTTGCACCGCTCGCCCGGGGTCTTTTTTGACCACGACAAGGGCAAGACGCACAGCTCGCAAAAACTGCTGTTCAATGCCCGGATCATTCCCTACCGGGGGTCCTGGCTGGATTTCGAGTTCGATGCAAAGGACGGAGTGTTCGTCCGTATCGATCGCCGCCGGAAGCTGCCGGCAACCGTGCTCCTTCGGGCGCTCGGGATGGATACCGAGACCATTCTCGGCACGTTCTTCGAATTCAGCGCGGTCAAGCTGCTGGAACAGGGCGGTGAGCTTGAGCTGATTGCCGAACGTCTGCGCGGCGAGAACGCCATCGCAGACATCATGGACGGCGACAAGGTGATCGTTGAAGCCGGTCGCCGGATCACGCCACGGCACATCCGGGAGATCGAGAAGGCAGGTATCTCGATTCTGAGCGTGCCCGATGACTACCTGGTCGGCAAGGTGCTCGCGCGCAGTATCGTCGATGCCGAAACCGGTGAAGTGCTTGCCGATGCCAATGACGTTCTGACCGACGGTCTGCTGGAGAAACTTCGCGAGGCCGGGATCGACGCCTTCGGAATCATCTACACGAATGATTACGATCGCGGTCCGTTCATTTCCGACACCCTCCGCCTGGATGCGACGCGCACCCAGCTCGAGGCCCAGGTGGAGATCTACCGGGTGATGCGTCCCGGCGAACCGCCTACCAAGGATGCCGCGGAGAACCTGTTCGGCAACCTGTTCTTCTCGGAGGACCGCTACGACCTCTCCGCCGTCGGGCGGATGAAGTTCAATCGGCGTGTCGGCCGCGATACCGACGAGGGTCTGGGCGTGCTTTCGCCCGAGGACATCCTCGAGGTACTCAAGGTCCTGATCGATCTGCGCAACGGCATCGGCAGTACCGATGACATCGACCACCTCGGCAACCGCCGTATCCGCAGCGTGGGCGAGATGGCCGAGAACCAGTTCCGTCTGGGGCTGGTGCGCGTGGAGCGCGCCGTCAAGGAACGGCTGACGGTCGCCGAGAGCGAGGGGCTGATGCCTCAGGAACTGATCAACGCCAAGCCGGTGGCCGCGGCAGTGAAGGAATTCTTCGGTTCCTCCCAGCTGTCCCAGTTCATGGACCAGAACAACCCGCTTTCCGAGGTCACGCACAAGCGCCGCATCTCGGCCCTGGGTCCGGGTGGCCTGACCCGCGAACGCGCGGGTTTCGAAGTCCGCGACGTGCATGCGACCCATTATGGCCGCGTCTGCCCGATCGAAACACCGGAAGGTCCCAACATCGGCCTGATCAACTCGCTGGCGGTGTATGCGCGAACCAACCGCTACGGTTTCCTGGAGACGCCGTACCGCAGGGTGCACGACACCAAGGTGACCGATGAAGTCATATACCTGTCGGCCATCGAGGAAAGCCAGTACGTGATCGCACAGGCGAACGCCTCGATGGACGAGGAAGGACGCCTGACCGACGACCTGGTGTCCTGCCGGTACCAGAACGAATTCACGATCTCGACGCCGGACAAGATCGAGTTCATGGACGTTTCGCCAAAGCAGATCGTTTCGGTGGCTGCGGCGCTCGTCCCATTCCTCGAGCACGACGATGCCAACCGCGCGTTGATGGGCTCCAACATGCAACGTCAGGCGGTGCCCTGTCTGCGCGCCGAGAAGCCCCTGGTCGGCACAGGTATCGAGCGTACCGTTGCGATCGACTCGGGATCCGCCATCGTCGCCCTGCGCGGAGGCACCGTGGATTCGGTCGATGCCGCGCGCATGGTGGTCCGCGTGAATGATGATGAAACCGTTCACGGTGAGCCCGGGGTCGATATCTACAACCTGACCAAGTATTCGCGCTCGAACCAGAATACCTGCATCAACCAGCGTCCTCTGGTGAACGTGGGGGACGTGATCGCGCGCGGAGACGTGCTCGCGGACGGGTCGTCCACCGATCTGGGTGAACTCGCCCTGGGCCAGAACATGATGGTCGCGTTCATGCCCTGGAACGGATACAACTTCGAGGACTCGATCCTGATCTCCGAACGCGTGGTGCAGGAGGACCGCTTCACCACGATCCACATCGAGGAGCTGAACTGTGTCGCCCGCGACACCAAGCTGGGGCAGGAAGAGATCACCGCGGATATTCCGAATGTCTCCGAATCCCTGCTGGCAAAGCTGGACGAGTCCGGCATCGTCTATGTCGGTGCCGAAGTGCGCCCAGGCGACATCCTTGTGGGCAAGGTCACGCCGAAGGGCGAGACCCAGCTGACCCCGGAAGAGAAACTGCTGCGCGCCATCTTTGGCGAAAAGGCCTCGGACGTGAAGGATACGTCCCTGCGCGTGTCTTCCGGCATCGAGGGCACGGTGATCGACGTGCGCGTGTTCACCCGCGACGGTGTGGAGAAGGACGCGCGTGCCCGTTCCATCGAGGAGTCCGATCTGGCCGGCGTGCGCAAGGACCTGCGCGACCAGCAGCGTATCTACGACGAGGACGTCTATGCGCGCGTCGAGCGGCTGCTGACCAATAAGGTCGCGGCCGGGGGTCCGGAAGGACTGTCCGATGGCGCCAAGGTGACCAAGAAATATCTCTCCGGGGTCTCCCGCGACCACTGGTTCGAGATCCGGCTGCGGGACGACGACGTCAACGCACAGCTCGAGGAACTGGGCCGGCAGCTGCAGGAGCAGGCCGAAGCCTTCGAGAAGCGTTTCGAACATCAGAAGCGGAAGCTCGCGGCGGGCGACGACCTGCCTCCGGGTGTCCAGAAGATGGTCAAGGTCTACGTAGCGGTGAAGCGTCGCATGCAGCCGGGCGACAAGATGGCGGGCCGTCACGGCAACAAGGGCGTGATCTCGATGATCGTGCCCGAGGAGGATATGCCGTTCCTCGAGGATGGAACCCCGGTCGACATCGTGCTGAACCCGCTGGGCGTGCCTTCACGCATGAACGTCGGCCAAGTGCTGGAAGTGCACCTGGGGTGGGCCGCGAAGGGCCTGGGCCAGAAAATCGGGCGCATGCTCGAGGCACAGGCCGAGGTGGCCCGTCTGCGCGGTTTCCTGGCCGAAATCTACGACCAGGGTGAGCGGAAGGTGGATCTCGATTCGCTGACCGACACCGAGATCGTGGCTCTCTGCCGAAACCTGCAAAAGGGCGTGCCGATGGCGACGCCGGTCTTTGACGGTGCCGATGAACAGGAGATCAAGGCGATGCTCCGCCTGGCGGACCTTCCTGAAACCGGGCAGGCCGAGCTGTTCGACGGCAGGACAGGCGATGCCTTCGATCGCCCGGTCACGGTGGGTTTCATGCACATGCTGAAGCTCAACCACCTGGTCGACGACAAGATGCACGCGCGCTCCACGGGCCCGTACTCGCTGGTGACCCAGCAGCCGCTGGGAGGCAAGGCCCAGTTCGGAGGCCAGCGCTTTGGGGAGATGGAGGTCTGGGCCCTGGAAGCCTACGGCGCTGCGTATACGTTGCAGGAAATGCTCACCGTCAAGGCCGACGATGTTCAGGGCCGGAACAAGATGTACAAGAACATCGTGGACGGCGAGCACTTCATGGAAGCCAATGTGCCCGAGTCCTTCAACGTGCTGATGAAGGAAATCCGGGCACTGGGCATCAACATCGAGCTGGAACAGGACTGATCCTGATCCGTACTGAATCGGTGCCCTTTCCGGGGCGGCCCCAACGGGCGGCCCCCAGAATTCAAGTTACGAGGCAAGCGAATGAAAGACCTGCTCAATCTGTTCAAGCAACAGACGCAACCGGAAGAATTCGACGTGATCCGTATCGGGCTCGCGTCGCCGGACCAGATCCGGTCCTGGTCTTTCGGTGAGGTGAAGAAGCCGGAAACGATCAACTACCGGACCTTCAAGCCGGAGCGGGACGGCCTGTTCTGCGCGAAAATCTTTGGTCCCGTGAAGGATTACGAGTGCCTGTGCGGCAAGTACAAGCGTCTCAAGCACCGCGGCGTGGTCTGCGAGAAGTGTGGTGTCGAGGTCACCCAGACCAAGGTGCGCCGCGAGCGCATGGGCCACATCGACCTTGCCTCCCCAGTCGCGCACATCTGGTTCCTCAAGAGCCTGCCGTCGCGGATCGGTCTGCTGCTCGACATGACCCTGAAGGACATCGAGAAGGTGTTGTACTTCGAGTCCTTCATCGTCGTCGACGCCGGCTTTACGACCCTCGAGCGCGGCAAGCTGCTGTCCGACGAGGAATACCTGGAGGCTATCGAGGAACACGGCGACGAGTTTGTCGCGATGATGGGTGCCGAGGCCGTGCTCGAACTGCTCAAGGGCATCGACCTGCAGGCCGAGGCCGTGCGGCTGCGCACGGAGCTTTCCGAGACCGGCTCCGAGACCAAGATCAAGCGCCTTGGCAAGCGGCTGAAGCTGATCGAGTCCTTCCTGGACTCCGGCAACCGTCCCGAGTGGATGATCATGTCCGTGTTGCCGGTGCTGCCGCCCGACCTGCGTCCGCTGGTTCCGCTGGACGGCGGCCGGTTTGCGACCTCGGATCTGAACGACCTGTACCGCCGCGTGATCAATCGTAACAACCGCCTGCGCCGCCTGCTGGAACTGAACGCGCCCGATATCATCGTGCGCAACGAGAAGCGGATGCTGCAGGAATCGGTCGACGCGCTGCTCGACAACGGTCGCCGCGGCCGCGCCATCACTGGCAGCAACAAGCGCCCGCTGAAGTCGCTCGCCGACATGATCAAGGGCAAGCAGGGGCGTTTCCGTCAGAACCTGCTGGGCAAGCGCGTGGATTATTCGGGTCGTTCGGTCATCGTGGTCGGCCCGACCCTGCGTCTGCACCAGTGTGGGCTGCCGAAGCGCATGGCGTTGGAACTGTTCAAGCCATTCATCTTCGGCAAGTTGCAGCGACGCGGCCTGGCGACCACCATCAAGGCCGCGAAAAAGGCGGTGGAGAAGGAAGGTCCGGAGGTCTGGGACATCCTCGAGGAAGTGATCCGCGAGCACCCGGTGATGCTGAACCGCGCGCCGACCCTGCACCGCCTCGGTATCCAGGCGTTCGAACCGGTGTTGATCGAAGGCAAGGCGATCCAGCTGCATCCGCTGGTCTGTGCCGCGTTCAATGCCGACTTCGACGGCGATCAAATGGCGGTGCACGTGCCGCTGTCGCTGGAGGCCCAGCTCGAGGCCCGCACGCTGATGATGTCCTCCAACAACGTGCTGTCGCCCGCCAACGGTGAACCGATCATCGTGCCGTCTCAGGACATCGTGCTGGGGTTGTATTACCTATCGCGCGAAAAGGTGAATGCGCCCGGCGAAGGCATGATGTTCGCCGACGTGGACGAGGTCCACCGTGCCTACGAGAGCGGCGTGGTTGACCTGCACGCACGGGTCAGTGTCCGGATTCTGGATACCGGGGACGAAGAGGCCGAAGGGGAGACCGCGCCCCGCCGCCGCGAGACCACCGTCGGGCGCGCGATCCTGTCCGGCATCCTGCCGAAGGGGCTGCCGTTCAACCTGATCGACCGCGAGTTGAGCAAGAAGGCGATCTCGCAGCTGATCAACTCCTGCTACCGCCGGCTCGGCCTGAAGGATACCGTGGTCTTCGCGGACCAGTTGATGTACATGGGCTTCCGTTTCTCGACGCGGTCCGGGGTTTCCTTCTGCGCCGACGACATGGTGATCCCGGAGGAGAAGGCCTCGATCCTGGGGCGTGCCGAGGATCAGGTGAAGGAGATCGAGGAGCAGTATTCCTCGGGTCTGGTGACCAAGGGAGAGCGCTACAACAAGGTCGTGGACATCTGGTCGCACTGCAACGATCAGGTTGCCAAGGCCATGATGGATCATCTGGGCAAGGAAGACGTGGTGAATCGGGACGGCGAGACGGTCTCGCAGTCCTCGTTCAACTCCATCTTCATGATGGCGGACTCCGGCGCGCGTGGATCGGCCGCACAGATCCGGCAGTTGGCCGGCATGCGTGGGCTGATGGCGAAGCCCGATGGTTCCATCATCGAGACGCCGATCACCGCGAATTTCCGCGAAGGGCTGAACGTTCTCCAGTACTTCATTTCCACGCACGGCGCGCGCAAGGGTCTGGCGGATACCGCGCTGAAGACGGCGAACTCGGGTTATCTCACCCGCCGCCTGGTCGATGTGTCCCAGGACGTAGTGGTTACCGAAGACGACTGCGGGACGTCCCAGGGTCTGCTGATGACGCCGATCATCGAGGGCGGTGACGTGGTCGAACCCCTGCGTGACCGGGTACTCGGCCGCACCGCGGCTAGGGATATCCTGCGCCCGGGTGGTGACGAAGTCCTGGCAGCTGCGGGCGATCTGCTCGATGAGGGCATGGTGGATCTGCTCGACGCCAACGGGGTCGATGAAGTCTGGGTCCGTTCCGCGATTACCTGCGAGACTCGCCAGGGGATCTGCGCCAAGTGTTACGGGCGCGACCTCGCCCGCGGGCACCTGGTGAACATCGGGGAAGCGGTGGGGGTTATCGGTGCCCAGTCGATCGGTGAACCCGGCACGCAGCTGACTATGCGCACCTTCCACATCGGGGGTGCGGCCAGCCGGTCGGTGACGGTCAGCGCGATCCAGGTGAAGAACGCGGGCCAGATTCGGCTCCACAACATCAAGACCGTGGTCAACAAGCACGGCAACCTCGTCGCGGTTTCGCGCTCCGGGGAACTGGGCGTGATCGACGAGGCGGGCCGCGAGCGGGAGCGTTACAAGGTGCCGTACGGCGCGACCATCAGCGTCAAGGAGGAGGATGCCGTCTCTGCGGGACAGGAGGTCGCGATCTGGGATCCGCACACCCATCCCATCATCACCGAGGTGGCGGGCCGGGTGCAGCTGGTCGACTTCGTCGATAACGTTACGGTGACCAAGGAGACCGACGAGTTCACCGGGCTTTCGTCTAACGTGGTCATGGACTTCAAGAGCCGCAGCACCGCCGGCAAGGATCTGCGGCCGACGGTTCGATTGATCGATGACGAGGGTAACGACCTGTTCATCGCCGGCACCGACATGCCGGCGCAGTACATGCTGCCGGCGGGTTCCATCTTCAATCTGGAGGATAACGCGGGGGTGGAGGTGGGCGACGTGATTGCCCGTCTTCCGCAGGAGTCGTCCAAGACGCGCGATATCACCGGCGGCCTGCCTCGGGTTGCGGACCTCTTCGAGGCCCGGAAGCCGAAGGACCCGGCCGTGCTGGCCGAGATTTCCGGGACGATCTCTTTCGGCAAGGAGACCAAGGGCAAGCAGCGCGTGGTGATCACGCCGGAGCAGGGTGATCCGCAGGAGACCCTGATTCCGAAGTATCGCAACGTGAACGTGTTCGAGGGTGAGCGCGTGGAACGTGGCGAGGTCATCGTAGACGGTGAGCTCGACCCGCACGACATCCTGCGCCTTCGGGGCGCCACCGTGCTGGCCGAGTACCACGTGCAGGAGATCCAGGACGTCTACCGTCTGCAGGGCGTGAAGATCAACGACAAGCACATCGAGGTGATCCTGCGCCAGATGATCCGCAAGGTCGTGATTACCGAACCGGGCGACACCCGCCTGCTGGCGGGAGACCAGATCGATCGCGCCCGTGTGATCGAGGAGAACGAAAAGCTGGAAAAGGACCATCGGCCGGCAACTTACGAGCGAGTGCTGCTGGGGATCACCAAGGCATCGCTGGTCACCGAGTCCTTCATCTCGGCCGCGTCCTTCCAGGAGACCACCCGCGTATTGACCGAGGCCTCGACCCGTGGTGCGAGGGACGAGCTCCGCGGTCTGAAGGAGAACGTGATCGTGGGTCGTCTGATTCCCGCCGGTACCGGCCTCGCCTATCACAAGGAACGCCGGCGCAAGCGCCAGCTGGAGCTGCCCAGTTTCGACATGGTGGGCGGGGAACCGGCCGAATCCGAGGTCGCTACCGTCCCGGCCAGCGACACCGGGAATGGGGGCGGCGCCGAGTAGCGCCGTATTTACCTTGACACTTAAGGGGGCGGTCCTTAGAATTCCGCTCCCTCGACAGGCCGGTCCTGCTATCGGCCTGTCGTTATTTTTCGGCTAGGAGAAAGGGTTTCATGGCCACGATTAACCAGTTGGTGCGCAAGCCTCGCAAGCGCAAGGTCGAGAAGAGTGCGGTTCCCGCGCTCCAGGGTTCACCTCAGAAGCGGGGGGTGTGCACACGTGTGTACACCACGACACCGAAAAAGCCCAACTCGGCACTGCGGAAGGTCGCGCGCGTGCGTCTGACCAATGGCTATGAAGTCACGAGCTATATCGGCGGCGAAGGCCACAACCTGCAAGAGCACTCCGTAGTGCTGATTCGCGGCGGGCGTGTCAAGGACCTGCCGGGCGTGCGTTACCACACGGTGCGGGGCAGTCTGGATACGCAGGGCGTGCAGAAGCGCACGCAGGCGCGTTCCAAGTACGGCACCAAGCGTCCGAAGAAGAGCTAACCCCGTCGTTTCAGGAAGACCAACATGTCCAGAAGATCAGAGGCCCCGAAGCGCCACATCCTGCCCGACCCGAAATTCGGAAGTGAGCGCCTGGCGAAATTCATCAACACCGTGATGCGTGACGGCAAGAAATCCGTCGCGGAAGGCGTGGTGTACGGCGCGCTCGAGCAGATCGAGTCCAAGCGCGGCGACGGCATGGGCGTGCTCGACAAGGCGCTCGAGAACGTGCGTCCGCGGGTGGAGGTGAAATCCCGGCGCGTCGGCGGCGCCACCTACCAGGTACCGGTGGAAGTACGCACCGTGCGTCAGGACGCACTCGCCATGCGCTGGCTGGTCGACGCTTCCCGCAAGCGCGGTGAGCGTTCGATGCCGCTGAAGTTGGCCGGCGAGTTGATGGATGCCGCCGAAAGCAAGGGTTCCGCCGTGAAGAAGCGCGAAGATACCCACCGCATGGCGGAGGCCAACAAGGCATTCGCGCATTTCCGCTGGTAAGTGAGAAAGAGAGGCTGACTGTGGCACGCAAGACCCCCATCAAGCGCTACCGAAATATCGGGATTAGTGCGCACATCGACGCAGGCAAGACGACCACGACCGAACGAGTCCTGTTCTACACCGGGATTTCGCACAAGATCGGCGAGGTGCACGATGGTGCCGCGACGATGGACTGGATGGAGCAGGAGCAGGAGCGTGGCATCACGATCACCTCTGCAGCCACGACCTGTTTCTGGTCGGGCATGGCCAAGCAATTTCCCGAGCACCGCGTCAACATCATCGACACGCCGGGACACGTGGACTTCACGATCGAGGTCGAGCGCTCGATGCGCGTGCTCGACGGCGCGTGCATGGTCTACTGCGCGGTGGGTGGTGTGCAGCCGCAGTCCGAGACCGTGTGGCGGCAGGCGACCAAATACAACGTCCCGCGCGTCGCCTTCGTGAACAAGATGGATCGCGCCGGGGCGAATTTCCTGCGCGTCCACGAACAGATTCATGACCGGTTGAAGGCCAATGCGGTGCCCATTCAGTTGCCGATTGGTGCCGAGGAAAACTTCAAGGGTGTCATCGACCTGGTCAAGATGAAGGCGATCTTCTGGAACGAGGATGACCTGGGCGTGACCTTTGAGTACCGGGATATTCCGGATGAGCTTCGCGCGGAAGCCGACAAGTGGCATGAGAACATGGTCGAGGCAGCCGCCGAAGCCAACGAGGAATTGATGGAGAAGTACCTCGAGGGCGGCGAGCTGTCCGAAGAGGAAATCAAGGCAGGCCTGCGCCAGCGCACCATCGCGCTGGAGATCTTCCCGATGCTCTGCGGCAGCGCGTTCAAGAACAAGGGTGTCCAGGCCATGCTCGACGCCGTGGTCGAATACCTCCCCTCGCCGGAAGAAGTGCCTCCGATCAAGGGTGTGAAGGCCGGTACCGACGAACCCGTTGACCGCCCGGCCGACGACGAGAAGCCGTTTGCCGCGCTGGCGTTCAAGATCATGACCGACCCGTTCGTCGGCAGCCTCACGTTCGTGCGCGTCTACTCCGGCGTGCTGGCGGCGGGTGACACGGTGCTGAACACCCAGAACGGAAAC
The DNA here is from genome assembly GCA_007133115.1 of Thioalkalivibrio sp. Classification (GTDB taxonomy): domain Bacteria; phylum Pseudomonadota; class Gammaproteobacteria; order Ectothiorhodospirales; family Ectothiorhodospiraceae; genus Thioalkalivibrio. Next base: position 12,248 of record SLNI01000206.1, read on the forward strand.
AAGGAACGCATCGGCCGCATCCTGCAGATGCACGCGAACAATCGAGAAGAAATCAAGGAATTGCGTGCGGGTGACATCGGGGCCTGTGTGGGGCTCCGGGACATCTATACCGGGACGACGCTGTGCGCGGTGAACGCGCCGGTCGAGCTTGAGCGCATGGAGTTTCCCGAGCCGGTCATTTCGATCGCCGTGGAGCCGAAGACCAAGAGCGACCAGGAAAAGATGGGCCTTGCTTTGAACAAGCTGGCGCAGGAAGACCCCTCGTTCCGCGTGCGGACCGACGAAGAGTCCGGTCAGACCATCATCTCCGGAATGGGCGAGCTGCACCTCGAGATTATCGTCGACCGCATGCGCCGCGAGTTCAAGGTGGAGGCCAACATCGGTCAGCCTCAGGTGGCCTACCGCGAAACGATCCGCAAGAAGGTCGAGCAGGAAGGTAAGTTCGTTCGGCAGTCCGGCGGTCGCGGCCAGTACGGCCATGTCTGGATTCGCCTGGAGCCGCAGGAACACGGGGCCGGCTATTCGTTTGAAAACGGCATCGTCGGTGGCGTGGTGCCCCGCGAGTACATCCCGGCAGTGGACAAGGGTATCCAGGAACAGATGGGCAATGGTGTTCTTGCCGGGTTCCCGGTGGTCGATGTCAAGGTCACGCTGTTTGACGGTTCCTACCACGATGTCGACTCATCGGAAATGGCGTTCAAGATCGCGGGCTCGATGGCCTTCAAGGAAGGCGCGTTGAAAGCCGGTGCCGTGCTGCTCGAGCCGATGATGAAAGTCGAGGTGGAGACCCCCGAGGACTACATGGGCGACGTGATGGGCGACCTCAACCGCCGCCGTGGCCTGATCCAGGGCATGGACGATCTGGCGGGTCAGAAGCTGCTTCGCGCCGAGGTTCCTCTCTCGGAGATGTTCGGGTATTCGACCTCGCTACGTTCCATGTCACAGGGTCGCGCCACCTATTCGATGGAATTCCTGAAGTATGCCGAGGCCCCGGCCAACGTGGCCGAAGCCGTCATCAAGAAAGCGTCCTGAGCGCCATCCCTTACTCGATAACAAGTTCAAGAGGTTCGAGCTGTGTCCAAGTCAAAATTTGAGCGTAAGAAGCCGCATGTGAATGTGGGAACGATTGGTCACGTGGACCACGGGAAGACGACGCTGACGGCGGCGTTGACGGTGGTGCAGGGGAAGAAG
>SLNI01000005.1 GCA_007133115.1 Thioalkalivibrio sp.
CTGCGGGTCTCGGAAAGACCCTTGAGGAAGTTCCGCAACAGCTGGTCGCCGCAGGCACGGTAGTTCTTGCTCCCGGGCTTGCGAAACACCGCATTCAATTCGGGCTTGCTGACCGCAAACCCGGCGGCCTTCAGGATGGCATGCATCTCGTCCTCCTGGAGGTCAAAGGCCACACGCAGCTTCTTCAGCACCTGGTTGTTGGTGACCGGAAGCTCGATCGGCCGCAGCGGACGGTTTTCGTCCGGTCCACGCAGGTGAAGCACCAGGCCGTTGAGAAAATGGGCCAGGAGCTCGTCACTGCACTCGCGATAGCCCTCTTCGCCGTCCTTCCTCAGCATGGCGGTGACTGCGTCGCTGTCCGCCTCGCCACCGGAGAGTCGGATGATCTCGGCGACCTTGGCGTCACTCGCATCGAGGCTGAAGCGCACGCTGCGTAAAACATCATTATTCAACATCGAACATCTCTATTGACGAATTCGTGGAGGGAACGGCCTCTTGTCCCCTGCGGCTTGAGCCGGCCTTCCCTGAAGGTGAAAGTCACGGCCCAGTTCTGTAGGTCGGGTTAGCGTAGCGTAACCCGACGTGCCGGGGGCGACACGGCTTGGCGGCCATGGGTGGGTGCGAGACCCGTCGGGTTACGCGCTCAGTGCGGTCAGGGGTGGAACGGCTGGGGTCTCGAGGGAGTCCTAGTGACTTGATCCATCGTTTCGGAGGGTGTGTGATGTCCCGACATGCGAATTTACGCCGGCGGCTGCTGCTGGGCGGAGGCGCGGCGCTGCTGTCACTGCCGCTGGGAGCGGCACAGCGGGTGCTGACCCCGGGGCAGGCGACTGGGCCCTTCTATCCGGTGATTCCTCCGTTGCACAAGGATAACGACCTGACTCAGGTGGACGGCCGTTCCGGGCGGGCTGCGGGGCAGATCAGTGACCTGTCCGGGCGCGTGCAGGAGGTGGACGGGCGTCCGCTCGCGGGGGTCCGCGTGGAGATCTGGCAGTGCGATGCGAACGGGCGCTACCGGCACCCGCGAGATCGCCAGGCCGTGGCGGAGGACCCGAACTTCCAGGGCTTCGGGCACACGGTCACCGATGACGAGGGCCGCTACCGCTTCCGGACCATCCGGCCGGTTCCCTATCCGGGGCGCACGCCGCATATCCACGCGGCGGTGTTTCCGGAAGACGACGTCCCGTTCGTCACCCAGATCTACGTGGCCGGGGAGCCGCAGAACGAGGGTGACATGCTGTTCCGCCGGGTGCCCGAACACTTGCGTCCGCTGCTGCTGGCCGAGTTCCGGCCGGTCGAGGACCCGGTTGCGGAACTGGCGGCTACGTTCGATTTCGTGCTGTCGCCTTCGCTGGCAGGCCTGTTCGGCCCGCCGCCGGCATAGGGGAACGGAAAATGGGGTCTGACCCCGGTGTGGACTGACCCCGGTGTGGGCCCTGACTTCGGACGGGTCCCGAGGCCCGCTTGCCCCGATCGCATCGGGCTGCGTCGGGGTCAATGCAGTGCGCTGCTGCCCTCGCTGGGTTCCATGGGCGGTGGCAGCAGTGCCGCGAACCCCTCGGTGGATTCGGCGAAGAGCCGGAAGCGTGGCTCGCCGAAAGTCTTCTTCCGCTTCGAGATGCCCTTCGGTTTCACCTCGATCTGCGCGACCCAGGACCCCTGGCGGGTTTCCAGTGCGAATGAAACGAGATCGACGGCGTAGGGCGATGCCTCGATCGATCCGTATTGCTCGAGGATGGCCTGGTACTTGTTCGCCTTGTCTGGCGGCAGACCCCAGGCTTCCATGATGGTGAAGACGAAGTCCGCACCGACCCGGTAGGCCGCCCGGCGCACCTCCTCGGCGGACGTGTTCTGGACGTCTCCAGCGGCGGTGCTGAGCACCACGGTGCCTATCGACCGATTCTCGGACGACCCGACGAAGGCGATGGGACGCAGGCTCTCGCCTTCCTCGAGAAGGACGCGTCCCCGTTCGATCAGCGGCGCAATCATCTCCCAGTAGGCTTCGGGTATCTCGCTCACGCTCGACCCCCCGCGATCTCGGTGTCCGCCGCGCCGGGAATCGGCCGTACATCGGGTGCGCTGCAATTTCTCATGGTTCATCGCTGCCGCAAGGGCGTTCCGGAACGAACCCCGAAGTCTACACGATGAACCCCAAAACCGGGGTCAGACCCCACCCAAAACCGGGGTCAGACCCCACGTAAGCGAGCCCGCGAAAAACGGAATAAAGCAAGAGAAAACAATGTTATGGGTGGTCAAAACCGGGGTCAGACCCCGCCGGGGAATGGGGTCTGACCCCGGTTTTCGGCCCTGGTTTGGGGGCGGGTATGGGTGTTGGAACGCAAGGCGGGGGGCGGTAGCCTGAAGGGGTGCCCCGTGGGCGATCGCGTGGGTCACCAGGCATTGGGGAAACGCATATGGCACGGAATCTGTTCCAGTGGGTGTTGGTGGGTGTTGCGGCCTATGCCCTGTTCGTCGGCTACCTGTATCTCGCGCAGGATCGCCTGTTCTTTTTTCCGACGTCGAGTCTGGTCACGGCGCCCGACCGTCATGGTCTGGCCTACGAGGATGTCGAACTGCTCACGGAGGACGGCGTACGGCTGCACGGATGGTTCGTGCCAGCGCCCCGACCGCGGGCGACCCTGCTGTTCTTCCACGGCAACGGCGGGAACATTTCCCATCGCATCGACTCGCTGCAGGTCTTTCATGAACTCGGTCTGTCGGTATTCATCGTCAGTTACCGTGGCTATGGCCGCAGCGAGGGCCGACCCGGTGAGGCCGGAATCCGCCGGGACGCGGACGCGGCCTGGCGGTACCTGCGCGAGGATCAAGGTGTCGCGGCTTCGCGGCTGGTGATCTTCGGGCGCTCGCTCGGGGCCGCGGTCGCGGCGGAACTGGCGGAGCGATACACCCCCGGCGCGGTGATCCTGGAGTCCCCGTTCACCAGCGCCGGCGATCTCGGCGCAGAGGTGTATCCCTGGCTCCCGGTTCGCCGTCTGATTCGTCACGAATTCGAGGTGCTTGGCCGGGTTGCCGCGATCGACGCACCCATTCTGGTGGTGCATAGCCGCGACGATGAGATCGTACCGTTCGAACACGGCCGCAGAATTGCCGATGCCGCCGGTGCGCCACTGCTGGAACTCCGCGGCGGCCACAACGATGCGTTTCTGCGCAGCCGCACGGCCTATCTGCAGGGGCTCCGATCCTTCCTTGACCCGCTCTTCCCTCGGGACGACGACTGAAACCACGCAGCAGCCCCCCTAAACCGGTAAACCGGGGTCAGACCCCATTTTCGGTTGGGGTCTGACCCCGGTTTAGCGCATGTAACCATTTGTTTAAATTGGCGTGCACGCGTTTCCTGGGTGCGCCAGATGATGGGGTCTGACCCCGGTTTTGGATGGGGTCTGACCCCGGTTTAGGGGCGGTTGGGGGGGCGGTGGCGGAGGAGGTGGCGGTCCAGGAGGATGAAGGCGAGCGGGGCGGCGAGCATGATCAGGGCGATGCGCAGTACGTGCAGGGTC